>DAMAFT010000151.1:0-8739 GCA_031995805.1 Massilia sp. | reverse complement strand
CCTGCTGCCAGGTAACCGGCACGACGCCGGCCTGGACCATGCGCTGCATCGCGTAGTCGTGCGCGTCCTTCGAGGTGCCGCCCGAGGCGTCGGCCACCATGTAGATCTCGTAGTCGCCTTCCAGCATGGCGCACAGCGCGAAGGTGGTATTGCAGACCTCGGTCCAGAGGCCGGCGACGATGACCTTCTTGCGGCCGTTGGCGGCCAGCGCGTCGCGGACCTTCTGGTCGTCCCAGGAATTCATCGAGGTGCGTTCGAGGATGGGCTTGCCCGGGAACACGTCCAGCAGTTCCGGATAGGTGTAGCCCGAGAAGCTTTCGGTCTCGACCGAGGTGATGGTGGTCGGGATGTCGAAGGCGGCGGCCGCCTTGGCCAGGCCGACGACGTTGTTCTTCAAGGTCTGGCGGTCGATCGACTGCACGCCGAAGGCCATCTGCGGCTGGTGGTCGATGATGATCAGTTGCGAATTCTGCGGGGTCAGGACGTCGAGTTTCGGGTTGGTCATGGCGGTTCTCCTTGGGTATCTGGTTGGTCGATATCATCGAACCCGTCGAAGCTCCGGGTATCGCCGCTGCGGTCCCTTGCTACCTCGTGTTCGATGCGATGACGCCAGTATGCCCGTCGCCGACCGCGATAAAAAACGGATAATTTCCGCTTCTTTCATCGAAATATTCGAACATCCCGGCAAAGACACCGCCGCCAACCGGCGGCGAGAGGCCCTTTGCAAACGCCGCTTCACCCGCATATCAGGAATCCGGGCGCCGTCCATCCACGGTAGCGCCACCATTCGCATGGAGATCCCATGAACACGAAGATCCTGATTCCAGCCCTGCTGGCCGCCCTCCTGTCCGGCTGCGCAGCCAGCGGCACGGCGCCGGCCGGCGACGCCGTCCACCAGCAGGCCATCGCCGAGATGGAACGTGCCCGCGCTGACGGCAGCTTCCCGCTGACCGAGAAGCAGTTCACCTACCCGGACTGGCCCGGCCTGGCGCAGGCACGCCCGGCGAACGCGCCTTAAGCCAGCACGACGGCCTGCACAGCGGCCTGCACCGCGGCCTGCTCGACCAGGCCGCGGATCGCCGCCATCAGCGCATTCGCGCCGGGAGAGGCGCTGCTGTCGGCGCGCTGGGTGATGCCGATCACGCGCGTCGTGTTCGGCAAGGGAATGTCCAGCACCGTCAGCAGGCCCGCGCCGATCTCGTACTCGAGCTGGCAGGCGGAAATGGCCGTCACCTGGTCGGTGTTGACGAGCACGCCGCGCAACAGCGCCAGGTCGCTGGTCTCGACGGCCGGCACCGGCGGCGCCAGGCCTTCCAGCTTGAACGCGAGGTCGAGCTGCTTGCGCGCGGGCGTGCAGCCGCTCGTCAGGACCCAGCCGCAGTGCGTCAGGTCCTGCAGCGTCGGCGCGGCCAGGCGCGTGAGCGGATGGCCGGCGCGCACCACCACCGACATGCTGTCGTTGAGCAGCGGCTCGCCCTTGAAGTCGCGCGCCTGGTCGGCCGGCCGCAGGGCGCCGAAGATGAAGTCGATGTCGCCGGCGCGCAGCTTGGCGGCCAGCGAATCGTACGGTCCCTCCACGGTCGCGATCTGCAGTTGCGGGTACTTGCCCAGCACGCCGGCGATGGCCTTCGGCAGGATCGTGGTACGCCCCAGCGGCAGCGCGCCGACGACGACGCGGCCCTTGGTGGTGCCCTGCAGCGCGGCCAGGTCGGTCTCGACCTGGCGCAGCTCGAGCAGCGCGCGCTTGACGCGGAAGAACAGCAGCTCGCCCTTGTCGGTCAACACCATGCCCTTCGAGGTGCGGCTGAACAGGTGCATGCCGAGGTTGCGTTCGAGATCGTTGATGGCCCGGCTCACGGCCGGCTGGGTGACGCCCAGTTCCTTCGCCACGGTCGGCATGTGGCCCGTCTCGGCCAGCTTGACGAAGGCTTCCAGGCGCGTCTCGTTGAACAGGCTGTTCGGGAAGTGCAGGTTCAGGGCCTGGCTCGATTCGCGGGTCTTGCCCGAGATCTCATTGATGCCGGCCTCGAACTCGCTCAGCGCGCGCGTCGCACGGTACAGCAGGGCCGCGCCGAAGGCATTGCAGAGCATGCCGGACGCCTTGCGCTCGAACAGCTCGACCTGCAGCGCGTCTTCCAGCGCCTGGATCGAGCGCGTGATCGCGGACTGCGCCTTGTACAGGTGTTCCGAGGCCTTCGTCACGCTGCACAGCTCGGCGACGGCGATCAGCGCCTTCAGGTGGCGGAAGTTGACGAGGCAGGAAAAGCTGGCGCCGGGCGCCGTTCCTTCCCCGGAAGACGGCGCCGGCCTGCCCGACACCGCCGCGAGCGCGACGGCGGAGGGAGGCACGCGCTGCAGCGTACGGCCCAGCGCCGGCGACGATAATGCCGCATTCGTGGTCATTCGATCGTTTCCTCCATGGACGTGGCGCGGCGCACCGGCCGCACCGGACGTGGTGGTCAAGCCGATTCCGGGACGCGCCGGGTGGCGAGGAAGTCCTCGAGGCTTTCGCCGCGCATGCTCGCGTAGACCTGCAGGTTCGACATCTTCTGCACCCGCGCGAACTTCTCCAGCACGAAGAAGGACACGCCGTACCGCACCAGGCCGAGCCAGTCCCTGCGGCGCACGAGGTCGCGCTCCTCTTGCGTCAGTTGCGACTGCGCGAACGCGGCTTCCAGGTCGCTGGCGATCAGGGCGCGGAACGCCGGCTCGCGGTGGCGCCAGAAGAAACGGTTCAGGTTCAAGGCCTTGACGCTGTGCGCGATGTCGAAGGCATAGGTGCCGGGGATGTCTTCCACGCCCGCCAGCTGGGGATTCGATTGCGCCAGCGGCGCCTGCGCAGGTGCGCCCTCCTCGTCCTGCTCGTACACCGCCACCGCCATGTTCGTCGTGGTGGCCAGGTAGTGGTTCTGGTGCACGCAGCGGATCTTGTCGGTGAGCGCGCCGCGCATGGCCATCCACATGATGACTTCCGCGCTCTCGGCGCCGCCGCGGCGGATCAGGTCCGCGTGCGTCAGCGCGTTCAATTCCTGCGGCCGGTCGACGAACAGCCTCAGGAAGGTCTCGTCCCAGTCGGTGTCGTTGAAGCCGGTGCGTTCGCCGTGGATCTGGTGCGACAGCCCGCCGGTCCCGACCACGACCACCTTCAGGTCTTCCGGGAAGGATTCGATCGCGCGCCGCACCGCCTGGCCCAGCTTGTAGCAGCGCGCGGCCGTCGGCAGCGGGTGCTGCAGCACGTTGATCGCGATCGGCAGGATGGCGCCCGGCCAGGCCGGTTCGTGCGGCCACATCAGCGCCAGCGGGGAATTGCAGCCGTGGTCGAGCGGGCGGTCCTGGAACGTCGCCATGTCGAATTCCTCGTTGACGAGGCGGTTCGCGACGTGCTCGACCAGCCTGGCGTTGCCGGCGATGTTCGGCAACGGCCGCCGCCCGGCGCCCTCGTCGGCCATGTCGAATTCCGGCGACACGCCGATGGCGAAGGTGGGATAGCAGTCGAAGAAAAAGCTGTTGGCGTGGTCGTTGTAGAAGAAGACCAGCACGTCCGGCTTCTTTTCGGCGAGCCAGCGCGCGACCGGCTTGTAGCCCTCGAACAGCGGGGCCCAGGCCGGGTCGTCCTGGCGCTTCTTGTCGTACGCCAGGCCGATGGTGGGGACGTGGGAGGTACCGATGCCGCCGATGATGGTTGCCATGGTGCGCCTCTCAAGCGACCGCGCAGGCGGCCGGAGCAGCGACGTCCCGGGCTTCCTCGTTGGCCAGCTTCAGCAGGATCCGGCGCATGGCGATGCCGGGACGGTCCGGGCCGAAGCTCAGTTCCTCGAACGGCTCGGTCTCGCGCTCCACGGTTTCCTGGATCCAGGTCAGCGCATCCACGTCCTCCTGGTAGGCCTTCATCGATGCGTCGACCAGGAAGGCGTCCGCCTGCGCGTCGTCCACGTTGCAGTCGCGGCTGTTGAACCACCAGTAGTGGATCGCGCCCTGCTGCTCCGGCGTGTAGATATGGGTGATGGTGAAGCGGTATTCCTCACGCTCGCCCGCGCGCACGTCCTTGTTGACGACGCGCGCATGCGCATAGTGCAGCGCCGGGCTGGCGAAATAGCCGTCCGAGTGGCGGTCGACGATGCGGTCCTTCAGGCCCGTCGGCACGCCGTAGATGTCCGGCGCCGGCGAATCCAGCAGCGCGCGCACCAGGTGCACGACGTTGCCCTCGACGCGCACGTCCATCGTCGACTTCGAGTACGCCGGGGTACCGATGCCGGTGCCGGCATGCAGGATCGGAAAGTGGGTCTGGTCGAGCAGGTTCTCGTGCATCGCCACGTAATTGGTGCCGACGTGGAACTGGCCGCTGACGGTCTTCCAGGCCGGGTCGGCCAGCCATGGGGTGTCCGGCACGGTGGCCGGGTCGGCCTTGGCCGGATCGCCCATCCAGACCCAGACCAGCGGCGCCTTTTCCACCACCGGGTAGGACGCGATGCGCGCGTTGGCCGGCGCATTGTTCATCGACGGCATGAACGTGCACTTGCCGTTCGGCGTGAAGTGCATGCCGTGGTAGCCGCACACGACCTGGTCGCCTTCGAGGCGCCCCTTCGACAGCGGGAAATTGCGGTGCGGGCAGCGGTTCTGCATGACGACCGGCTGGCCGTCCTGGGTGCGGTACATCAGCACGGTCTTGCCCAGCAGCGTGCGCTCCTTCAGCTCGCGGCCGACTTCGCCGCTCAGCGCCGCGACGTACCAGCAGTTCTTCACGAGCGGCGTCGTGTGGTCGGCCATCTGCTGCTTGCGGACGGGTGCAGCGACGGGTGCGGGTGCAGGGGTCTGTTGCAACATGGTGATCTCCTCCTTCTTGGTATGTCTGCTATTTTATTGATGAATCTCCTGATAAACTTATTCAAAATTTGAGTATCACTTTTCGCTTTTAGGCACAAATAGATGGATTCCTTCGTCAACATCAAGACCTTCGTCCTGGTCGCGCGCTACCGCAGCTTCAGCGAGGCGGCGCGTCACCTGGAACTCGTGCCGTCGGTGGTGGCCAAGCGCATCGCCCAGCTGGAAAAGGCGCTCGGCACGCGCTTGTTCGACCGCACGACGCGCAGCGTGCAGCTGACCGAAGCGGGCGAGAAACTGTATGCGCGCGCCGGCGTGCTGGTGGCCAGCTTCGACGAGCTGATGACGAGCGTGGAGCGCGACGAATCGCGGCTGGTGGGGCATTTGCGGGTGATGGCGCCGAACACGCTGACGCTGGTCTGGCTGGGCCAGGTGTTCGCCGACTTCCTGGCCCGCAACGACAAGATCACCATGGAGATCACGCTGGTGGACGAGGCGGTGAACCCGGCCGAGCGGGGCGTGGACATCGCCATCAACGGCCGCAGCGCCAGCTACGAGGGCGTCATCGACGTCCCGCTGTGCTCGACCGAGGTCGTCGCCTGCGCCGCCCCGTCCTACCTGGCGCGCAAGGGCACGCCGGCCTACCCGGCCGAGCTGGCCGACCACGACTGCCTGGTGTTCCGGGCGAACGGCATGAGCTGGCAATTCCACAGCCCGCGCGGCGCCATCCACATCGACGTCGCGCCGCGCCTGAACGCCGACGACAACCTGACGCTGCTGCGCGCCGCCGTGGCCGGCATGGGCATCACCGTCATCCCGCGCTACATCGCGCGCAACGCGCTGGCGACGGGCGCGCTGGTAAAGGTGCTGGAAGAGTATCCGGTGCAGGAAAACTGGTTCAAGGCCTTCGTGCCGCGCCGCCGCCTGGGCGTGGCGCGCGTGACGGCATTGCTGGACTACCTGAAGGCCAGGATGCAGAACGTCGACTGGGCCGGCGAGATCGTGGTGGACGACTGGTTGCCCCAGGCGGAAAGACCATGAGACTGGCGCGTTGGCGTGCGCGTGCCATGCATGTCGATGCCATACTCGCTGGACCTTGCCGAACCGATGTCATCCTCCCTGGGGACCGAATTTGAAAACGTCATCGTCCGCGATGCCATTCGTCTACGCAGCCTGCATGGCCGGCGCGGCCTGGAACCATGCGCGCATCCTGTTCCAGCATGGCCTGTGGTGGGACTACGGCGGCATCCATCCGTTCTACGCCGCGTTCTGGACGTCGCTGACGTTCTTCGATGCCCTGGCCGTGCTCCTGCTGCTGGCGCGGACACGGGCCGGGCTCGCGCTGACGACGGCGATCATCGTCAGCGACGTCCTCGTCAATGCGAGCGTCGCGTTGGTGTATGGATTCGATCCGGCGTCGTTTGCGGCGCAGTTCGTGTTCATGGTAGTCGTGCTGGGGACGGTGCGGCGGGCCTGGCAGGCATGCGGGAGGTCGGTTTCGGCGGCGGCGCTTTAGCGTGCCTCAATTGAACCGCCCCGGCTTTCGTGGAGGCCGGTTGCCGTCGAGGGAAAGTCACGAGCGGTCACGGCCGGCCGCAATCGACCCAGAATGGCCATCTGTTAAAGTAACGAAGGCAGTCCCGGCCGGATTTCAGCTATCGCATACATTCGTGGCCCTGACTGTAATGACAGGATGCATTCATGAACGACCAAACCTCTACCGTATTACGCACCGAGCATACTGGGCTGACAGTCGCATCGATAGATGGCGTACTTGATTTCTGGACTGAAGTTCTCGGCTTTCAACTCGTTTACCGCAAAGAGCTTGGCGGAGGGCATGCGATGGAACAAGTTGTCGGTGTGCCGGGGGCTTATTTAAGAAATGCTCTCCTACAAGGCCCCGATGGATACAAAATTGAGCTGCTCGAGTACGATTCACCAGAAGACCGCTTGATTTTAAAGCAACGTCCCTGTGATGTCGGTTCGGCTCATTTGACGTTTGCCGTGACCGATCTGCGTGCAATGCTAAATCGCATGCGCCCTTATGGATGGACGGCAACCGGCGAACCGCAAACTACGCCTAGCGGAACCATCTTGGTCTATACCCGAGGACCTGACGGCCACACCATTGAACTTATGCAGCATCCTGAGTGAACGCCAGTCACTAATACTTTATTTTAATTGCTATCTGTCGTCTCAATCAGGAACCCGTAGCGGGACGGCGGTGCGCATACGTGCCGATCGTGCACACGAAAGCTGAGGGGCTCAGCCAAAATATGTTACCAAATCGATCGTCCGGAAATGGCCGAACTCGGCCGTTCAAGGCAACATAACAGGTTGCTCGGTTGAAAATCCAGCTGTGGCCACGACAGGCCGTAACCGACCTAAAGGAAACGTTCGTGTCATTCAGTTAAACGCGTCAAATTTGGCGGATACGCTGCCAACATCAGGCACATTGCCTTGCCCGTTTCGCCAACTCGGCGGCAAGCACGTATTCGCGCCGTTAAACCCATCCAACCGTTTATGTCCGGATCTGCGCCGGACTGTAGAAGTAGGAGCACTATGCCGAGGTGTTCGCCCTGCACAGCAAGCGATAGTGGGGTTTCACCAATGGTCGCATCGTCGTTGGCGTTGATGGGTGCGCCACATTTAAGCAGCACTTCAACTGCCTCCTTTTGCTTGCCTTCAACGGCATGGTGCAGTGGTGTGTAACCCATGTCATCAATCAGGTTCACGTCGTATCCTAAGAGGATAAGGCGTCCGATCTCTTGAATGTCGCCATCTCTGCCAGCGCGATGCAAACGCTCAGCTTCAAACCAATCTTCGTGATTGTAGGTCGTCATTGTGCACGCGATTATTAGTATCGGACTCTAAAACGTCATTGAAGCCATAGCCAACAACTGTTACTGCTGTCGAAGGTCCGGTTCTGGCCCAGGCTGTGTAAAAACGCAAAAACTTGAAATTTTCATGGGTAGGGTGACCCTTCCCGACCTTGAGAAAATCGCGTACCGGCCGTTCTGAGAGGTCGGATTTTTTTGTTGGACGATTTTCCTCGCGTTTTTACACAGCCTGGGCCGATCTCGGCCGTCAGTGTAAGGCAACGGTCCGAAGCAGACGTTCTCAAGGCGACAGTCGGCCCTCATCGGTTCGGTCGGAGGGCATGCGAAAATCAGGTTATGTGCCAACGACTTGTCGCGGAGTCGTACGCGACCCGACCGGTTCTTCGAAGAGCCTGTAACCGTTCATTGATCGTTGTATCTGCACTATCACTCGGCGATACACCGGACCGTCGAATTTTTAGGCGCAATGCTTGAGTACGGACAGTAAGGACTTCTGACAGTTCATCGCGTTGAAATGGACGCATAGTGAGCGTTTCGATAATTACCGAGTCAAGAGACGTGAAGTCACCCTTCATGATGCATCGTTCAGCATATTTAATCCTTTAGGCGCAGTGAAGTCTCATCAGTAACCGTCCGCTCTTGGCCGATCTCGGCCGTTCGAGTCAGCATAGCAGGTTGCCTGAGCGGAAAAGTCACGAACGGTCACCACCGACCAGATCCGACCCGAAGCAGACGTAGCAGATTGAGACATGTGGCTCAGGAGCAGACCAAAGCCAGCTCATCCGGGTGCGCCACTAAAACGGAAAATGCCCACCTGATCATTGATTGCTCGTTTTCGCTGCGCCAGTTATCCAGCTGACCAATTGCCTCGGCAATCCGCCAATGTTCCTTCCCATAGATGTACTGGTGTCGCAGCTCGGCTGCCTGAAGTGCTTCGAGCGCTATTACGACCCGATCCTGACGTGGGACCGATGTCGCTTCGTAGTACGTCCACACACCTGACCGATCGGCTTGGGCTAACCACGTAAGGATTTCGAACACTGCAAAGATCGGCTGCGGCCAACCAGAGGATGGGTCA
>DAMAFT010000150.1:0-8765 GCA_031995805.1 Massilia sp. | reverse complement strand
GGCACCGCGTGCTGCTGGGCGAATGCCAGCGGCACGTATTGCGAGCCCGGCGCGTAGTTCGGCGACACGGTCGTGGCCACGCTGTTCGACAACAACCCGCGCGCGCCGCGCGCCCTGCGCCCGGACGACTTCACGCGCATCGACCTCGACCGCGCGATCGCCATCTACCGCGAACGTTTTTCCAGCGCGCGCGGCCTGACCTTCATCTTCGTCGGCAGCTTCGATGTCGCCGCCATCAAGCCGCTGCTGGCCACTTACCTGGGCAGCCTGCCAACGCCGCCGCTGCCGACCGCCTACCGCGACCTGGGCGTGCGCCCGGTGCGCGGCGTGGTCAAGCGCGTGGTGAACAGCGGTTCGGAAGAGCGCAGCACGGTATCGCTGACCTTCACCGGCGCGGCCGACGTCGACGAGCACGAGGAACTGCGCCTGTCGGCGCTGACCGAACTGATGAACCTGCGCATCATCGACGTGCTGCGCGAAAAGCTGGGCCTGATCTACGGCGGCGGCATGGAAGGCTCGATGACGCGCCTGCCCTATGCCCACTACACGGTCGGCGTGACGCTGCCGACCGGCCCGCAGAATGTCGGCAAGGTGGTCGACACGACCTTCGCGGAGATCGAGCGCATGCGCACGCGCGGCCCCGACCAGGCCGACCTGGACAAGATCAAGGCGAACTGGATGCAGACCTACCGCAAGTCGTTGCAGGAGAACGGCTACTGGCTGGCGGTGCTGCAGACCTCCCTGACCGAGGGGACCGACCCGGCCACCGTGCTCACGCTCGACAAGGATGTGGCGGCGCTGTCGGTGAACGACGTCAGGGAGGCGGCGCAGCGCTACCTCGATCCGCGGAACTACGTGCAGGTGGTGTTGAATCCGGAGACGCCGCAGGCGCCGCAATGAAGCGGGCGGGCACAGGGTGCGCACGGGGTGCGCACCCTACGGTCTCACTGTAAATACTTGTTGAACCACCCGATCTCGCGCGCGCGCAAGTCGCGCTGGTGCTCCGGCTTGCGCAGCGAGTGCCCTTCGTCGGCATAGATCACCAGTGCGGTCGGCACGCCCATCGCCTTCAGCCCGTGCCAGAATTCCAGCGACTGCGCCGGCGGGCATTCGACGTCGCGCTCGCCCACGTAGATCAGGGTCGGGGTCCTGGCGGCCTTGATCGACTCGATCGGCGAAGCGGCGCGGTACACGGCCGGATCGTCGTACATGGTGGCGCCGAAGAACGGCACCATCCACTGGTCGATGCCGTTCTGGCCGTAGTAGCTGATCCAGTTGGCGATGCCGGCGCCGGCGATGGCCGCCTTGAAGCGCGTGCTGTGCGTCACGCCCCACATCGTCATGAAGCCGCCGTAGGAATGGCCCATCAGGCCCAGGCGCGCGCCGTCGACCGGCGCCTGCTTGATGGCCGCGTCGACTCCGGCAAGGATGTCGCGCCAGTCGCCGCCGCCGAAGTCGCGCCGGTTGGCGCTGGTGAAGGCGCTGCCCTGGCCGTAGCTGCCGCGCGGATTCGGCATGAACACGAAATACCCCTCCCGCACCAGGTCGCGCACCAGCGGGTTGCCGCCGCCGCCGGCCGCCACGTAGCGCGGCGTGACCGCCGCCGCCGGGCCGCCGTGCACCTGCACGATCATCGGATAGGTCTTGCCCGGCTCGACGCGGGCCGGGCCGACCAGCCAGCCCTGCACGTCGTGGCCCTCGCTGCTCCAGGCCACGCTGCGCGCCGACACCTGCGGCGCGAATCCCTCGTTGTCGCGCGTGACCGGCGCCAAGTCGGGCAGGCGGCCGGCGACGATGCGCGGCGCGCTGCCGAAGTCCTCGTGCACCGAGGCCGCCACCTTGCCGTCGGCGCTGAACACGAAGCGGCCGTCGCGCGAGGCCGTCGCCGTCACCGGCCCCTTCCACAGCATGCGCGCGCTGCGCGCTGCCGGGTCGATCGCGGCCACGCCGGCATCCGCGCCGGCCAGCACCGACGCCAGCAATGCCTTGCCGCGCCAGGCGATGCCGTTGAACGTGCCCTTGTAGCCCGGCGTGACGTCGACCGGCTGGCCACCCGCGAACGGTACGGTGTACACGTCGCCGCCGACCGAGCCGAAGTCGCTCATCAGGCCGCCGATGAAGGCCACCGTGCGGCCGTCCGGCGACACGTGCGGCATGTTCATCTGCATCTTCGGCGCGGCCAGCACGCGCAGCGCGCCGCTGGCCGCGTCGACGTGGCCCAAGGTGGCGACCCACCAGTTGTTGTCGCCGTTCCCCTTCGCGCTCGTCACCACGAAGCCCTTGCCGTCCGGCGTCCAGTCGTACTCGTAGACGAAGATGTCGCCCGGGGACACCAGGCGCACCGCGCCGCCCGCGGCCGGCACGACGGCCACGCGCTGCGCATCCTCTTCCTGGGCCAGGCCGATCTCGCCGACCTGGCGCGCGCCCGCCTCGACGGCCCCGGTGAGCTTCTTGGCGCCGACGGTGGCGAGGAAGGCGACCTGGCGCCCGTCCGGCGACCAGCGCGCGGTACTGGCGACGCCCTGCACGCTCGCCAGCGCCGTCATCTTGCCGTCGCGCAGCAGGTACAGGGTGGCGGTGCCGGCCTGCGGATCGGTGCCGATCACGGCCAGCGCCTGCTGGTCGGGCGACCAGCTCGGCGCGTCGAAGCGGCAGCCCTTGCAGTCGGCCTGCTGGTAGGTGGCGGCGACCTTGCCGCCGGCGCGCTCGCGCACGACGATGCGCGGTCCGGCCGCCTGCTCGCCGTCGACGCTTTCGATCGCCGCGATGCGGTCCCCGGCAGCGTCGATGGCCAGCGAACGGTAGGTGTGCATGCCGGCGGGATCGGCGGCGGCGAATCCGGCGGCGGCCAGCAGGGTCGCCAGGGTGGCGGCGCGGGCGAGCGCCGGTGGGGGGGTCTTGGTCATGTGGCGTCATCGATCGTTATCGTTATGGAGTCGGCCGGTTCTCCGTAAAGACGGGCGCGCGCATGCGCTGCCTACGCTGCGGAAAATGCCAGCAGGCAGTCTACGTCAAATGGATGAGCGAAGACCTATTTGTTTCGGGCCGGCAGGATCGGCGCCGGTGGCGCCGATCCTGCGGTGGTGCGATTGATGCCTTGCGACGACGCCTTGCGATTACGCCTTGGCGGCGCCCAGCATGCGCTCGACGTAGCGTGCGATCAGGTCGATCTCGAGGTTCACGCGGGCGCCCGCGTGCAGGTGCTTGAGCGTGGTGACGGCGATCGTGTGCGGGATCAGGTTGATCGAAAAGCGGCAGCAGGCGGCGGCGGCGCCGCCGGCGGCCACGTCCTCGACGCTGTTGACGGTCAGCGACACGCCGTTGACGACCACCGAGCCCTTGTAGGCCAGGAACTTGCCCAGCTCGTGCGGCGCATCGACGACCAGCTTGTACGACTCGCCGACCTGCTCGAAGGCATGCACGCTGCCCAGGCCGTCGACGTGGCCCGACACCAGGTGCCCGCCCAGGCGCTCGGCCAAGGTCAGCGCCTTTTCGAGGTTGACTTCGCCCGGCTGGTCGAGGCCGACGGTGCGGTTCAGGCTTTCGCGCGAGACGTCGACGGCGAAGGCAGTGCCGGTCTTTTCGACGACGGTCATGCAGGCGCCGTTGATGGCGATCGAGTCGCCCAGCGCGACGTCGGCCAGTGGCAGGCCGCCGGCATCGATCTCGAGGCGCACGCCGGCGTCCGCGCCCGCGTCGAGCGGCTGGACCGACTTGATGCTGCCGACGGCAGCGACGATTCCGGTAAACATGTGATGGGGTTCCTTCCTTGTGCTCGGTGAATGTCGTGTATTCCTATTCGGCATGCTCATGGACGAAGCGCGCCAGGATGCGCAGGTCCGGCCCGACCTGGGCCACGCCGTGGAAGCGCAGCGCCCGCTTGTCGGCCAGGCGCGCCAGCGGCGGCAGCGCGAACATGCCCTGCCCCGGCCCGACCAGGCTGGGCGCCAGGTAGACCAGCAGCTCGTCCACGCAGCCTTCGCGCACCAGCGAGGCGTTCAGCTTGGCGCCGGCCTCCACGTGCAGTTCGTTGATCTCGCGCCGGCCCAGTTCCCGCATCAGCGCCGGCAGGTCGACCTTGCCGGCGGCGTTCGGCAGCACGATGACCTCGTGGCCGGCAGCGCGCAGCGCCGCTTCCCTGGCGGTGCCGGCGACCGCGGCCACGATCCAGCACGGCTCGCCCTGCAGGATGCGTGCGCCGGGGTCGATGTCGAGGCGGCTGTCGACGATCACGCGGCGCGGCTGCAGCGGCGTATCCACGCCGCGCACCGTCAGTTGCGGATCGTCGGCCAACACGGTGCCGATGCCGGTGAGGATGGCGCTCGCGCGGGCGCGCCAGGCATGCCCGTCGGCGCGCGCCTGCGCGCTGGTGATCCACTGGCTCTCGCCGTTCTCCAGCGCGGTGGCGCCGTCCAGGCTGGCGGCCGTCTTGAGGCGCACCCAGGGGCGGCCGTGGCGCATGCGCTGGAAGAAACCGATGTTCAGTTCGTGGGCCTGCTCGGCCAGCAGGCCGGAAGCGACGTCGATGCCGGCCGCTTCCAGCTGCGCCAGCCCGCGCCCGGCCACCAGCGGGTTCGGGTCGACCATGGCGGCGACCACGCGCCCCAGCCCGGCCTGCACCAGCGCGTTCGCGCACGGCGGCGTGCGGCCGTAGTGGCTGCACGGCTCCAGCGTCACGTAGGCGGTGGCGCCGCGCACGTCGTTGCCGCGCGCATGGGCGTCGCGCAGGGCCTGGATCTCGGCATGCGCCTGCCCGGCCGGCTGGGTGTGGCCGGCGCCGACGACGGCGCCGTCGCGCACGATCACGCAGCCGATGCGCGGGTTCGGCGCGGTGATGTACATGCCTTTGGCCGCCCACTCCAGGGCCAGCGCCATGCCTTCGGTATCGCTCTTGATCTGCACGTCTGTTCCGCTTCCTCGCTTCGCTGTGCCGGTGCGCGGCCCGGCGTCACGGCGGCGCGGCCGCGCCCTCGCAGGTGTCGTCGCGCGCCGGATCGCAGACGCGCGCCCGCCCCAGCATATTGATTTTAATACGGCGGATGCCGTCGCCATGGAACAGCGACAGCGTGCCCCAGCGGGCCGCCGCGCTGTTGGTCTCGCTGCAGCTGCGCCCGGCGCCATTGTAGGCGATATAGTAAGGCGGCGCTGGGCTCGTGAAGGCGAAGACGATGGCCAGGCCGGGCGCCAGCGGCCCGTGCCGGGCGATCGGCTCGTCGCCGGGGCCGGGCTGGCCGTCGCCGTCGCTGTCCTGGAACACGACCCAGCCGCGGCTCCAGTCGCGCCCCGCCGGATCCAGCGGCATCAGCTTGACCTGGCGGCCGCGCGCCAGCGCCTGGGCGCGCGCCAGGTTGATCGCCCCGAACAGGTCGCCGGCCGCCGCCTTGAGCTGCAGGGTGCGCACCAGCGTGCGCAGGTCGGGCGCGGCGATGCCGAGCAGGACCGCGGCGACGGCCAGCACCACCAGCAGTTCCGCCAGCGAGAAGCCGGCGCCGCGCGCAGATGCCGGGCGCCTCATGGCCAGCAGCGCCCGCCGTCGGCACGCACGCCCTGGGCGCCCTGCCGCCCCAGGCTGTCGAGCGTCAGCGTGCCGCACTCGGGGTCGCGAAAGCGCGCGTCGACCCGCGCCGTGCCGGGCCGCGCCCGCACCTCGACGCAGTCGGCGATGTCCTGGTCGGGGCAGGCGCGCGCGTCGAGTTCGTAGGCGCTGGACGCGGCGTCGCGGCCGGACCACCAGGCGAAGCCGGCGGCGGCCGGCCCGGCGCCATCGGCGCCATCGGCGGCATCGGCCGCTTCGGCCGAGAAGGCGAGGTAGCGGTTGTGCTGCGCGCGGTGGCGCTCCTGTTTCTGCATCGCCTCGATCAGCGCCACCTGGCCTTCGGTGCGGCGCGTGCGCACGATGTAGCCGGCATAGGTGGGATAGGCGATGGACACGAGGATCGACAGGATGGCGAGCACGATCAGCACTTCGACCAGCGTGAATCCGGCGGTGGCGCGGCAGCGTTTCATGGTGTGCCTCGGGTTCGTTGTCATTGGCTGGCGCGGGCGTGCAGTTCCGGCCAGTTGGCGATTTCGCGCCAGCCGATGCGGCCGGCGGGCAGCGTGCGGGGTGGGTCGGCAGGTTGCCGGTCGGGCGCTTGCGCCGGCGCCTGTTGTGGCGGCTGCTGTGGCGGCTGCTGTGGCGGCTGCTGCTGCGGCGGCTGCGGACCGGGTCCGGCATCCGCGTCGGCTGGGGCGTCGTGGCCGGCACCCGGGCCTGCGTTGTCGGTCTCCGCCGCGCCGTCGCCCTCCTCTTGCGCGGGTTCCGGCGCCGGCGGCGCCGGCCGCGGCTTGCGGTACAGCGCCTGCAGGACGACGCTGGTCGACGCGCGCATCCCGAAGCCGATGGCGGTGATGCGGTAGAAGCTGCCGTCGGCCGGGCCGGCGCCGGCCGGCTCCAGCTTCTCGATCAGGTAGCGCGGCAGGCGCGCCGGCAGCGTGTCGGCGCCGACCGGCAGCGTGGCGCCGCTGAAGCGTCCGTAGGGCACCAGCGCGCCCGGCCCGGGCGCGGCCAGGTCGACCCGCTGCCAGGCCGGCGGCGACGCCGAGCGGCACAGGCCCAGGTCGGCGGCGCCGCTGCCGCAGCCGCCGGGAAAGTCGCCGCTGCCCGCCGGATCGAACCATGCCGCCCGCGCCGCGGCACCTGCCCCGCCTTCTTCGCCACTTCCCTCGATGTCGCGCTCGGCATCGCGCAGCGCCGCCTCGGCCAGCGCACGCGCCGCGATCCGGTCGCCTTCGTTGCGCGCCGACGCCAGCAGGGCGAACGCGCCGCGCGCCACCGCCACGCCGATGACCATCGCCCCCACCATCAGGAGCAGCGCGCAGACCAGCGCCACGCCGCGCTGCACGCCTGGCCGCGGCGGGCGCGGCGGACGCGGCGAACGCGGGGCAAGCGCCGGCGCGCGTGGAAGGACCATGCTCATGGCAAGGCGGCCGGCAGCGCGACCGTCATCGTGAACAGGCGCCGCTCGCGCCGGCGCAGTTCGCGCGTCATCGCGGCTTCGTGCAGCACCGTCCCCGCGTCGTCGCTGCCCGCCTCCGCGGCATGGGCCGGCCCGAACAGGTCGAAGTCGGCGCTGCCCGGCTGCGCACGGGTGGCGCGGGCGCCGTGCAGCAGCAGCGCCACGCGCACGCTGGCGACGCGCTTCCACCACGTGCGCCGGTTCAGGTCGTGGGTATCGGCGGCGCCCAGGGCGGCATCCAGCGCGCGGATCGCATCGGCGTTCACGTAGCGGTTGGGCACGCCGTCGCGCGGTTCGTCGGTGTCGATGCCGTACAGCAGCTGGAAGCCGTCGACGCCGGCCACGACGGCGTCCGCGCTCCAGTTGGCGGCGCCGCGGTACTTGCAGCGCAGTTCCGCCTCGCCGTCGGCATTGCGCGCCACGTGGAAGACGCTCCAGCCTTCCTCGCCCTGGGCGACCGTGAAGCCGGCGCAGCTGACGGTGCTGCCGTCGCCGTCCGGCGCGGGGCCAGCGCCGGGAAAGCGCACGGCCAGCACGTCGCTGCCGTTGGCGGCGTCCGGCAAGGGCGCGTCGATGCCGGGCGTGGTCCGGCCGACCGAGCTGGCGTCGAGGCCGGCCAGCCGGGCCGGTAGCGTGTCGGGCGCGGCGGCGCCCAGCAGCGCCTCGGGATCGACGGACGCGGCCTGGCGCAGCGCGCGCCCGACCAGCTCGAGGGCGTAGCGGCCGCCGTCGTCCACCGCCGCCGCCTCCACCTGCGCCGCGTAGGTGGCGTTGGCGTGCGCCAGCAGGCGGCCGGCCCCCAGCAGCACGCCCAGGCCGACCGCCAGCGCCACCAGCATCTCGACCAGCGTCATGCCGCCGGCGCGGCGCGCGGGTAGCCGCATGCGCCTCATGGCGCGGCGCCCGCCAGCACCAGCCTCAGCCTGGGGGCGGCGCCCTCCCCGGCACCGGCGCCGGCCTCGCGCCAGCCCAGCCGGGCGACCAGCGGCGCCCCGGCCCCGTCCGCGCAGGACCAGCCGGGGGCGGCGCCGGCGTCGCGGCAGACCTTGATGCGTCCGCCGGAATAGCGCGCCGCCACCGCCTGCGCCACCTCGAACAGGTCGAAGCGGGCCAGCTGCACGGCGTCGCAGGCGGCGGCGCCATAGCACAGGCCGGCCGGCGGCGGGGCTCCGGCGGCGGCGTCATAGTCGAGTTCGAGATAGGGATTGGCGCCATCGTCCAGTGCCATCGCGGCGCGGTTGGCCCGCATGCGCTCCGCCAGCGAGGCCAGCAGTTGTGCGCCGTCCGCCAGGCGCGCCGCCTCCTGCCCGGTGCGCACGGCGAGCGTCTGCAACCCGGCCGCGCCGGCAATGCCGAGCGCGAGCACGAACAGGGCCACCAGCACGTCGACCAGCGCGAAACCCTTGCTGCCAAGCATGAATTACCTCCCGCATCCCTTGCGCATGAGATGCGAAGGTAGCAGCGAGGCCAGGCTCGGCCCTGCGCTCGCTCAAGCGTGCCGATGCAACCCGGATGGGGAAAAGAAGGACTAACGAACGTTACTTGCGCGGCTGTCCGACTTCCGCAATGGCTTCCTGGAATTCCGCCAGGTCGGCGAAGTTCTTGTACACGGAAGCAAAGCGGATGTAGGCGATCTCGTCGAGGCGCTTGAGTTCCTGCATCACCAGTTCGCCCACGTAGCCGGTATCCACTTCGCGGCGGCCGCTGGTGAGCAGTTTTTCCTCGATCGAGGCGACGGCGCGGTCGATGGCCTCGGCGGCCACGGGG
>DAMAFT010000149.1:0-8773 GCA_031995805.1 Massilia sp. | reverse complement strand
GTCGTAGACGTCGAGCAGGTTGCGGCCGCGTTTGCGGGCCCACAGCGCCATCGCGATCAGCACGCCGATGAAGCCGCCGTGGTAGGACATGCCGCCGTGCCAGGTCATGAGGATCTCGGCCGGATGCGAGAAGTAGTACTCTGGCTTGTAGAACAGCACTTCGCCCAGGCGCCCGCCGATCACCACGCCCAGCATGCCGTAGAACAGTATGTCGTCCAGGTCTTCGTTGCGCCAGCCCTGGGCCGCCACGTGGGGCTGGGTGCGGATGCGCACGCGGCCCAGGATCACGAACAGCGCGAAGGCCAGGACGTACATGATCCCGTACCAGTGGATGTCCACGGGGCCGATGCTGAACGCGATCGGGTTCGGTTGCGGGTGAACGAGCATATTAAGTATTCCTCAGTAGTTCCAGAAAGCCCCGCAGCACCGGCGAGGCATTGTCGCGCCGCCAGGCGATGCCGGTCTCGACCATCGGGGTCGGGTCCGCGAGGGCACGGTATTCTACGCCCGGACGCATCAGGTTGCAGACCGATTGTGGCACAAGTGCCATCCCCATGCCCGCGGATACCAGGCTGACGATGGTCTGCATCTGGATCGCCTGCTGGCCGATCGCCGGCGTGATGCCGGCGGCGCGGAAGCACGCCAGGATGGCGTCGTGCAGCGCCGGCGAGACTTCGCGCGGGAAGATGATCAGTGGCAGGTGCGGCAGGTCCTGCAGGCGCACCGGGCCGCCGTCCCGCGGCAGCGCCAGGCCGCCGGGGGCGCACAGGATCAGCGGTTCCTCGAGCGCTTTCATGTAGTCGAGTTCGACGAGGGCCTTGTCCGGCAGCGGCGGGATCAGGAAGCCGGCATCGATGCGGCCGCCGCGCAGCAGTTCCTCGACCTGGACGTCGGATGTCGCTTCCTGCAGCGTCAGGTGCACGGCCGGATGGCGCTCGCTGTAGCGGCGCAGCAGCGGCGGCAGGATGCTGTAGTCGGCCGAGGTGATGAAGGCCAGCGACAGCCGGCCCGCCTCGCCGCCGGCCGCGCGCCGCGCCAGGTCGGGCAGGCCGGCCGCTTCCGCCAGCAGCCGGCGCGCCTCCGGCAGCAGCGCGCTGCCGGCCGGCGCCAGCGCCACGCTGCGGCGGTTGCGCGCGAACAGCGGCGCGCCCAGCAGGTCCTCGAGCGCGGCGATCGCCTGCGACAGCGGCGGCTGGGTCATGTGCAGGCGCGCGGCGGCGCGGCCGAAGTGCAGTTCCTCGGCGACGGTGACGAAATAGCGCAGCTGGCGCAGTTCGATCATGGTATTTCCTGTGATATGCATGGAATATTACAGGGCATTGAATCATATATTGGACAACTCATCAAACCCGCGGCACCCTGTTGCTCCCCACATTCGCACCACGCAGGAGACGACCATGCCGACCTACCGTTCCCGAACCACCACCCAGGGCCGCAACATGGCCGGCGCGCGCGCCCTGTGGCGTGCCACCGGCATGAAGGACGGCGACTTCGAGAAACCGATCATCGCGGTCGTCAATTCCTTCACCCAGTTCGTGCCGGGCCACGTGCACCTGAAGGACCTGGGCCAGCTGGTCGCGCGCGAGATCGAAGCGGCCGGCGGCGTGGCCAAGGAATTCAACACCATCGCCGTCGACGACGGCATCGCCATGGGCCACGGCGGCATGCTGTACTCGTTGCCGTCGCGCGACCTGATCGCCGATTCGGTCGAGTACATGGTCAATGCCCACTGCGCCGACGCCATGGTCTGCATCTCCAACTGCGACAAGATCACCCCGGGCATGCTGATGGCCGCGATGCGCCTGAACATCCCGGTCGTGTTCGTGTCGGGCGGGCCGATGGAGGCGGGCAAGGTGCTGAAGGTGGTCGACAACAAGCAGAAGATCATCAAGCTGGACCTGGTCGACGCGATGATCCAGGCCGGCGACGCGCGCATCTCCGACGCCGACGTGGCGGAAGTGGAGCGCTCGGCCTGTCCCACGTGCGGTTCCTGTTCGGGCATGTTCACGGCGAACTCGATGAACTGCCTGACCGAGGCGCTGGGCCTCTCGCTGCCGGGCAACGGCACCATCGTCGCCACCCACGCCGACCGCAAGGAACTGTTCCTGCGCGCCGGCCGCCTGATCGTCGACATCGCCAAGCGCCACTACGAGCAGGACGACTATTCGGTCCTGCCGCGCAGCATCGCCACCAAGGCGGCGTTCGAGAACGCGATGGCGCTGGACGTGTCGATGGGCGGTTCCACCAACACCGTGCTGCACCTGCTGGCCGCCGCGCACGAGGCGGGCGTGGCCTTCACCATGGCCGACATCGACCGCATCTCGCGCGGCGTGCCGTGCCTGTGCAAGGTCGCGCCGATGACGGACAAGTATCACATCGAGGACGTGCACCGCGCCGGCGGCATCGTCGCGATCCTGGGCGAACTGGCCAGGGCCGGCCTGCTCGATACCTCGCTGCCGACGGTGCACAGCGCCTCGATTGCCGAGGCGATCGAGAAGTACGACATCCGCGCGAGCAGCGACCCGGCCGTGCATCAACTGTTCCGCGCGGCGCCGGGCGGCGTGCCGACCCAGGTCGCGTTCTCGCAAGCGGAACGCTACGACGCGAACGACCTCGACCGCACCACCGGCTGCATCCGCGACCGCGAGCACGCCTATTCGCAGGACGGCGGCCTGGCGGTTCTGTACGGGAACATCGCCGAGAAGGGCTGCATCGTGAAGACGGCGGGCGTGGACGAGAGCATCCTGAAGTTCTCCGGACGCGCGCGCGTGTTCGAGAGCCAGGACGCGGCCGTCGAGGGCATCCTGGGCGACACCGTGCACGCCGGCGACGTCGTCATCATCCGCTACGAGGGACCGAAGGGCGGGCCGGGCATGCAGGAGATGCTGTACCCGACCTCGTACATCAAGTCGAAGGGCCTCGGTAAAGCCTGCGCGCTGTTCACGGACGGCCGCTTCTCGGGCGGCTCGTCGGGCCTGGTGATCGGCCACGCCTCGCCGGAAGCGGCGGAAGGCGGCGCGATCGGCCTGGTGGAAGAGGGCGACACGATCGACATCGACATCCCGGCGCGCACGATCAACCTGCGCGTGAGCGCCGAAGACCTGGCGCACCGCCGCGCCGCGATGGAAGACCGCGGCGCCGCCGCCTGGAAACCGGTCGGCCGCGAGCGCACCGTCTCGCAAGCGCTGCAGGCCTACGCCGCCCTGACGACCTCCGCCGATCGCGGCGCGGTGCGCGACCTGTCCCAACTGAAACGTTGATCAACCCCAAACCGGGGTCAGAGCCGGGGTCAGAGCCCGGTTTTTGGAAATTGCCCAGAATCGGGGTCTGACCCCGGTTTGAGGGTTATTTGCGCTTGGTGAAGCTTTGCTTGACGCGGGCTTTGCGGCGCTGTTCGTCGACGTCGTGGGCCTTGCGCTTGTCCAGGCCCAGCATTTTTTCGATGAATTCGAACCAGACGAAGGCGACGGCCATCAGGCCGACGATCCACCACCACGACAAGTGGGCGAAGTGCCAGATGTCGAAGAAGCGCAGGACGCAGAGGGCAGCGATGAGGATGATGAGGGGCATGGGACTTCCTTGTCTGCGGCCCATCTTAGCGCAAGTTCATGGCTTGCGTGTTGCAAGCCAGCACTAATTTGCCTGCCGGTCAACTAAAAGATGTATCAGGCGTAACCGAGTATTCCCGTCGGGTTCTTATATACCGAAAAGCGCTAGAATCTCTGTCGTAACACTTTCACTGGAGAAAATGATGAAACGGTCCCTGATGTTGTTCGTCGCAGCTTCCGCCCTGGTATCGGGCAGCGCCTTCGCGCAAGCCGATCTCGCCAAGGCGAAGAACTGCATGGCTTGCCACGCTGTCGCCAACAAGGTGGTCGGCCCGGCCTACAAGGATGTGGCGGCGAAGTACGCGGGTCAGAAGGGCGCCGAGGACAAGCTGGTCCAGAAGGTCATGAAGGGCGGTTCGGGTACCTGGGGCCCGGTGCCGATGCCGGCCAACCCGCAGGTGACCGAGGCCGAAGCCCGCACCCTGGTCAAGTGGGTGCTGGCGCAGAAATGAAGCAGGCCGCACGGGCGGCCCCCTGAATGCAGCGTACAAAAGCGCGCCGCCGCAATCGCGGGGCGCGCTTTGTCTTTGGATGGACGGAACGCGCTTCACGCGATCCGGTAGTGACCGATCAACATGTCGCTCAGCAGGTCGGCCTGGCGCATCAGTTCGGCGCCGGACGTGCCCTCGTCCGTCGTCCGCTCCGCGAAGCTCGTCGCCAGCAGCACGATGAAGCGCACGTCGAAGGCGAGATCGCCGGGCGCGCGCCCCCGCAACGCGTCTTCGATGAACGTCCCGGTCAGCGCCGCCCCTTTCTCCATGAGTGCCTGGAATTCCGCCGTGTCCTTCAAGTCGACGGCGGCGATCCTCAGCGCGCGGCGCAGGTCCGCCTCGGCCGCTTCCACCTCGAAGAACGCACGGATGAAATCGCGCAGCTTGCGTGCATGGCCCGGGCCGTCGCGTGCGAGGATCGGCGCCAGATGCGCGAACTGCCGGTCCCAGGTCAGCTTCGTGATGTGGAACAGCAGCGCCTCCTTGTTCGGAAAGTACTGGTAGAACGAGGCGATGTTCGCGCCCGCCCGTTCCGCCACCTTGTTGGCGGTGAATCCGGCGGGGCCGGACCGCTGCAGAATGTAAGTGCCCGCTTCGACGATGGCGTCGACCGTGGCGATCGCGCGCGCCTGTTTCGGCTGTTTTTTCAAGGAGATGTCGAGTTTGCGCGGCATGCGTCGGCCCCGGTCCGGAATGTGACTATCGAATATAAATGAATACTTATATTCTTTTCGCTCCTGGAAATCAACCTGAAGCGAAAGGAAATACCATGACTCCATTCCGCGAAAAGACCAGCGTCGCGATCGTCGGCGGCGGCGTATCGGGGCTGGCGCTCGCCACCTTCCTGCACCTGTCCGGCGTGACCTGCGTCGTGCTGGAACGGCGCGAGCGCGCCTACGTCGAGATGCGCCAGCGCGCCGGCGTGGTCGAGGCGCGCGGCGTACGCATGTTCGAACGCTGGGGGCTGGCCGAACGGCTGCTGGGCGGCCCGGTCGCGCAATCGATCGACTACCGCATCGACGGCGCCAGCCGCATCCTGGAAATCGCCGCCGAGGACGGCAGCCCGGGGCGCTTCTGCACCCAGCAGATGCTGGTGAATCACCTGCTGCGCGAACTGGTCGACACGCGCGGCGGGGACGTCCGCTTCGGCATCGAGGGCGTCGCCATCCGCAACGACGGCGACGGCCGGGCGCAGGTCGCCTACACCGATGCCGGCGGCGCGCACGAACTCGATTGCGACTATGTCGTCGGCTGCGACGGCAACCGCGGCGTCAGCCGGGCCGCGATCCCGCACGGCGTGCTGGCGACGACCCGCCACGAATTCGGTTATGCCTGGCTGGCCGCCCTGGTCGAGGCACCCGTCGCCGGCCACCCGGTCATGGGCGTCAGCGAGCACGGCTTCGTGGCGCAGTTGCCGCGCGGCCCCCAGCGCAGCCGCTACTACCTGCAGTGCGCCCTCAGCGACACGGCGCAGGACTGGCCGGACGCACGCCTGTGGGACGAGATCCGCCTGCGCATGGGCGATGCGACGATCGCCGATGCCGTGGTCCACGACAAGGAAGTCATTCCGCTGCGCAGCGTCGTGCATGCGCCGCTGCAGCACCGCCGGCTGTTCCTTGCCGGCGACGCCGCCCACCTGGTTCCGCCAACGGGCGCGAAAGGGATGAACCTGGCGCTGTACGACGTCGACGTGCTGGGCCAGGCGCTGGTAGCGGCGCTGCGCGACGGCGATGCGGGCAAGCTGGATGCCTATTCGGATACCGTCCTGCCGCGCATCTGGCGTTACCAGGAATTCAGCGCGTGGATGACGGAGACGATGCACGACGCCGGCGATCCGGCGCAGCGCGGGGCGTTCCGCCGGATGACGGCGCGGGCGCGGCTCGATGCGCTGTTCGATTCGCCGGCGGCGAGCCGGCTGCACGGCGAATTCCAGCGCGGGACGGCCTGACGGCGTCCCCGCGCGCGGCAACGACGGTCAGCGGATCACATCCAGCTTGGTCCGCTGCCCGCCCTTGTAGGTGAACAGCGTCAGCGCGCCGTCCTTGATGTCGCCGTACTGGTCGAACTGGATGGTGCCGGTCACGCCCTCGTACTTGATGGCCTTGAGGGCCGGCAGGTACCTGGCCGGGTCGGCCGACTTCGCGTTCTGCATGGCGGTGGCCATCACCATCACCGAGTCGTAGACGTAGGGCGCGTACAACTGCACGTCCTGGTTGAACCTCTTCTTGTAGCGGGCGCGGAAGTCGTCCATGCCTTTTTCCTGCGGTCCCTTGACCCCGCCGGCCTCGGCGCAGACCACCTTGCCGTCGGCCAGGCCGTCGCCGGCCAGGCGCGCGAGGGCGTTCGTGCACATGCCGTCGCCACCCATGAAGACGGCGTTGATGCCCAGCGCCTTGATCTGCTTGAGCATGGGACCGGCCACCGAGTCCATGCCGCCGAAGAAGATCAGGTCCGGCTTCCTGGCCTTGAGCGCGGTGAGGATGGCGGTGTAGTCGGTGGCGGTGGGGCTGGTGAATTCGCGGCCCACGACCTTGATGCCGGGCTTCTTGGTGCCCTTCACGAATTCGTCGGCCACGCCCTGGCCGTAGGTGCTGCGGTCGTCGATGACGGCGATGTTCCTGACCTTCAGCGTCTCGATCGCGTACTTGCTCAGCGTGCCGCCCAGCTTGGCGTCGCTGGCGACCGTGCGGAAGGCGCCCGGGAAGCCCTGGCGCGTGTAGCGCGGGGCCGTCGTCGCCGGCGAGATCTGCACGATGCCGGCATCGTGGTAGATCTTCGAGGCCGGCACCGACGTGCCGGAATTCAGGTGGCCGATCACGCCGTTGACGTGGGCGTCGACCAGTTTCTGCGCCACCGCCGTGCCCTGCTTGGGATCGGCGCCGTCGTCCTCGGCGACCAGTTGCAGCACGACCTTCTTGCCGTCGATCGCATAGCCCTTGGCGCTCAATTCGTCGATCGCCATGCGCGCGGCGTTTTCCATGTCCTTGCCGAGGTGGGCGCTGGGGCCGGAGATCGGCGCCACGTGGCCGATCTTGACGACCTGCTGCGCACCGGCCGGCGCGGTGCAGGCGAGGGCGACCGCGAAGGGAATGAGTCGGGTGGTGAGCTGCATCGGGTTCTCTCCAGGGATGGTGGACACGGCGTGCCGGGGCGGCGGCAACGTAGTTGCGCAAGGCAAAGTTACAGCAATTTGCCGGCTTGGCAAAGCCTCGGGAGAACGAAAGATGCAGACGGCCGAAAGGTGCACGACGCAGGTGCGCCGGTGCCCCGGGATGGCCCGTGCCTTGGGCCGGCATGAACTCAGCCGGTGCGCGCCTTCAGGTGCGCCAGCTCTTGCGCGACGGCCCGTTCGACCACTTGCTCGACGGTCTGGCGCAACCCGTCGCGCAGGTCGGTGGCGAGGCGCGCGACCACGTGGTCGAGCACGGGCGCCATGCTCGTGCGCACCTGGTCTTCCAGTACCAGCCCGACGCGGTCCTGCAGGCGGTCGAGCACGCGCGCGACCAGGCGTTCCTCGAGCGCGCGCCAGGCATCGTCGTCGAGGGCGCCGACGCGCTCGGCCGGCGTCGGCGCAGGTGCGGCAGATGCGGCAGATGCGGCATCCTGCACCGGCACCACGATCGCATCCTCCGGCGCCAGCACCGGGATGTCGTCCGCATGCAGCGCGGCGGTGACCTCGGCGACGGAAGGAATCGGCTGCACCGGCGCAGGATCCTGCACCACCTCGGTCAGGACCGGGATGCTTTCGTCGAAGGCGGGTGCGTCGCTCACGATTGTCCCGCGACGAAGTGCGTCAGCGGATACTGCTGGCGCTTGTAGGCCACGTAGCGCGCGCGGCCGGCGGCGGCGTCTTCCTCGTCGGTCGAGATGATCTCGAACACGCGCGCGAAGGTGTCGAAGCCGGCCGGCGTGCGGCGCGTCAGGTTGACCAGCATGTCGCGGTGCGGCAGCGCGGCGCCCTCGTCGAAGGTGACGATCACAGGCGTTTCCGGCGCCAGCGGGTCGCCGGCCATCACGTGCGGGATGAAGTCGGTGCCGGACACCGTCCACAGCGCCTCGTTCAGTTGCGCGGCCTGGTCCGGGCCGTCGGCCAGCAGCACGACCTTGGCGCGCGCCGCATAGGCCTTGCGCGCCAGGCGGCAGGCGTAGCCGAGCTTGTCGGGAATATTGGTATGGAAGTCGATCCGGGTCATGGCGGGTCCGTGTCGGGCGGCCGGGCCGGCCGGGAAGGCCGGCCCGGGAGCGCATCAGGCGTGCATCAGGCCTGCATGCCGCTGTGGCGCAGCAGCGCGTCGATCTGCGGCTCGCGGCCGCGGAAGGCCTTGAACGACTCGAGCGCCGGGCGCGAGCCGCCCACCGACAGGATCTCGCGGTGGAAGCGCTTGCCGGTCTCGTCGAGCAGGGAGCCGCCGCCGGCTTCCACCGCTTCCTCGAAGGCCGCGTAGGCGTCGGCCGACAGCACTTCCGCCCACTTGTAGCTGTAGTAGCCTGCCGCGTAGCCGCCGGCGAAGATGTGGCCGAACGAGTGCTGGAAGCGGTTGAACGACGGCGGCACCAGCACGGCGAACTTGCCGCGCACGTCGTCGACCAGCTGCTGCACGGTCTGCTGGCTGTTCGGGTCGAAGTCGTAGTGCAGGTGCATGTCGATCAGCGAGAACTCGACCTGGCGCAGCG
>DAMAFT010000148.1:0-8792 GCA_031995805.1 Massilia sp. | reverse complement strand
GCTACAAGGGGCCGGACTTCGGCCACAGCGATCCGGGCCTGCAGGAAAGCCGCCTCATCGTGCTCGAGGCGCCGGAGGAATTCGCACCGTTCGCCAAGAGCCGCGGCTGGAAGAACCTGGCCGAGGATTTCGACGCGTAGCTTGTCGCCCCCTAGCGGCCGGCCAGGCCGCGTGCGAACGACAGGATCAGTTCGTTCACCGCCTCGGGCCGTTCCTGCTGCAGCCAGTGCCCGGCGCCGTCGACGCGCACCGAGCCGCGCAGGTCGGGCGCCAGCGCGGGCATGGCGGCGATGATCCCGTCCATGCCCGGGATCTGCAGCCCCGGATCGCGCGATCCGGCGGCGAACAGCGCGGGCACGCTCACCGGCACGCCGGCGAGCGCGGCGTCCAGTTCCCAGTTCCGGTCCAGGTTGCGATAGTAGTTCAGGCCGCCACGAAAACCCCCGGCCTCGAAGGCCGCCGCGAAGACGTCGAAGTCGGCGTCGGCCAGCCAGCCGGGCAGTGCGTCCGGCACGGGCAGGCCGGCCAGCAGGCCGGCGTCGCGCGCGACCATGCCGAAAGGATTCGGCGTGCCGTCGCCGGGCCGGCGCGGCCCGGCCTCGCCCGCCGCGGCGGCGTAGATCTGGCGCAGCGCGGTGCCTGCATCCCGTTCCAGCTCGCGCTCGGCCACGCCCGGCTCCTGGAAATACAGCGTATAGAACAGCGTGTCCTCCGTGCGCGGGAACAGCCGCGTCGGCGGCATGGGTGCGCGTCCCATCAGCGGTACGCCCAGCGCCACCACGCCGCGGAAGCGGTCGGGGCGCAGGCGCGCGGCCTGCCATGCCAGCGTCGCGCCCCAGTCGTTGCCGACGACGATCGCGCGCCCGATCCCGAGTGCGTCCAGCAAGCCGACGAGGTCGCCCACGCCGTGCATCAGCGTGTATGCGTCGACACCGTCCGGCTTGAACGACGCGCCGTAGCCGCGCAGGTCGGGCGCGATCGCGCGGTATCCCGCCGCCGCCAGCGCCGCGACCTGGTGGCGCCAGGCATGGGCGGTTTCGGGGAAGCCGTGGCACAGCAGGATGGCGGGACCTTCGCCACGATCCAGGCACGAGATGATGTTGCCGTTCACATCGACGGTATGGCGTTGCATGGGGGCCTCCACGTGGGTATCTTGCGAAACATCATATGTTACGCAATGGCTCGGGGTCAAGTGGCATAACATATGCTGTTACGGTTGGGGATATGGACGATGCGGGAAAGGACAGGACGATGAGACGGGACGGACGATTGGCGCGCATGCTGCACGTGCTCGTGCACATGGACAAGCGCGGTGGAAAAACGACGTCGGAAACGCTGGCCCTGATGCTGAACACGAATCCGGTCGTGGTCCGGCGCACGATGGGCGCGCTCAAGCAGGCGGGCCTGGTGACGTCGGACGGCGGCCACGGCGGCGGCTGGACGCTGCTGCGCAGCCTGGAGTCGGTCACGATCCGCGACGTGCACGAGGCGCTGGGCGCACCCGACGTGCTGGCGCTGGACGCCGCCGCCGACCATCCGGCATGCCCGGTCGAACGGGCCGCAGTGGCGCGCTTGGCGTCGATCTTCGGCGCGACCGAGGCGTTCATGCTGCGCGCCATGGGTGAGGTCAGGCTGTCGGCCATCGCCGCCGAGGTCGACGGCATGCCGCCAGCCGATACTTGACGAACCGATCAGATGATCTTAAAGTGATATCACTTTCAGATCACGACGGAGAACGAGGATGACCACGCACCAACGTCACGAAACGCCGCGCTCGTCGGCCAACGGTTACCTGGCCTTCGGCGGCGGCCTGCTGGCCATCCTGGCCGGCGCCTGGCTCATCAAGAGTGTGGTGGAGGCCGGCCCCGGCATGGCGGTGGTCGGCGTCGCGCTGGTGCTGCTCGGCGTGTTCGGCTGCGGCGGGCTGTACATGCTGCAGCCGAACGAGACGGCCGTGCTGACCCTGTTCGGCCGCTACGTCGGCACCGACCGCAGCGAAGGCCTGCGCTGGGCGTTCCCGCTGTACCGCAAGCAGCGCCTGACGGTGCGGGCGCGCAACCTGAACATCCCGATCCTGAAGGTCAACGACAAGCGCGGCAATCCGGTCGAGATCGCGGCCGCCGTGGTCTGGCGCGTGCGCGACACGGCGCAGGCCCTGTTCGAGGTCGACAATTTCGAGCGCTACGTGACGGTGCAGGCGGAAGCGGCGCTGCGCCACCTGGCGGCCCAGTACGCCTACGACGAAGGCGAAGACCTGGCGCCGGGCGAACTGACCTTGCGCGGCGGCGCGGCCGAGGTGGCGCAGGCGCTGCGTACCGAACTGACCGAGCGCTTCGAGGCGGCCGGCGTGGAAACCGTCGACGCCAAGCTGACCCACCTGGCCTATGCCCCCGAGATCGCCCAGGTGATGCTGCGCCGCCAGCAGGCCCAGGCGATCGTCAGCGCCCGCGCCCAGATCGTGCGCGGCGCCGTCGGGATGGTGGAGGATGCGCTGAAGGGGCTGGCCGAGCGCGAGATCGTCGAGCTGGACGCCGAGCGCAAGGCCTCGATGGTCAGCAACCTGCTGGTGGTGCTGTGCTCCGACCGCGAGACGCAGCCGATCGTGAACGCCGGCACCCTGTACAACTGAGCAACCGAGCTGAAATCCTGCGCGCATGGCAAGTCCCGGCAAAAAATCCTATCCGCTGCGCATCGATCCCGCCCTGTGGGAGCAGTTGCAGCGGCTGGCCGCCAACGACCTGCGCAGCGTGAATGCGGAGATCGAGTTCCTGTTGCGGGAGGCGCTGGCGCGGCGGGGGATACGGGTTGCGCCGGCGGGGCAGGCGGACGGCAAGGACGAGTGAAGCCGGTACCGCCTATGGCGCCAGCGCGGCGCCCCCGCTCTCCGGGCGCGCCTGCCGCTCCAGCAGCGCGCCCGTGCCGGTGACCTCGTCGATCGCCTTGATCAGCGCATTGACCCGGTCGGTCGGGATGGCAGGTCCATAGCAGCCGGTATAGAGTTCCACGCTCTTGTCGCGTTCGCGCCGCTTGCGGCCGACGTGCAGGGTGAGCGTCGACATGTCGGTGACCGTGCCGGTACAGCCGTCGGCCGTGCCCTCGTAGCGATCGCGCATGTCGTCGATGCGCGCATCGGCCAGCGCCCTGGCGATCCGCTCCAGGCCGCGCCGGTCGATGCGCGATTCATGCGGACCGCCCGTGTAGGCGAAGGCCGGACCCGAGTGGCGCACCCGGCCGTCGGAAAAAATCTCCACCTTGAACGCCGGGCAATTGAACAGGCAGGCCGATTGCTCTACCGTGAGCGCATCGAATTCCGCGGGCGACGGCGGCGCCTTGCCGGCCTCGGAACAGGCGGACAGCAGCAATGCCACAGCGGCGACGACCCTTGTGCGTGATGAGCTCATCGGTCCATTCTACCCGTGGTGTTCCGGCGGCGGCTGTTTGCGCCGGCTTTGACATCCAGAAATCGCGAGTGATATAGTTGCCACAATAAATTTGGCAACGTTTCCAATTTCCGCGACCGACTGGCGCGACAGGGGAAGCGCAGGCCCGGACCGGCCGGCGAATGCATCCTGCATCGCCCCGGCACCACGGAGACAAGAATGCATTCGAAACACCCCGGCTGGCGCCTCGCGGGCGCCGCCGCGCTGCTGGCTGCCTGCTTCGCGGCGCCGCACGCCGCCAGCGCCGCGCCTGCAGCCGCCGCCGCCGGCCCGATCGTCCAGGCCTGGATCACCAGCGGCGACCGCGCCAGACTGCTCGCCCACGAGTCGGACACACGCTTCGACGCCGCGCCCGCAGCGGCGGCACCGGACGGCCCCGCCATCGAGATCGACCCCGCCAGGTCCTACCAGCAGATGGCCGGCTTCGGCGCCGCCGTCACCGACGCCACCGGCTGGCTGGTCCAGCAGAAGATGGCGCCGGCCCAGCGCGACGCGCTGCTGCGCGAACTGTTCGGCCGCCAGGGCGACGGCATCGGCCTGTCGTTCACGCGCCTGACTATCGGCGCCTCCGACTTCTCGCGCGCGCACTACACCTTCGACGACGTCGCGCGCGGCCAGCAGGATCCCACGCTGGCGCGCTTCTCGCTGGATCCGCAGCGCGCCACCGTGCTGCCGACCGTGAAGGCGGCCCTGGCCATCAATCCGCAACTGAAAGTGATGGCCTCGCCCTGGAGCGCGCCGGCCTGGATGAAGAGCGGCGACAGCCTGGTCAAGGGTTCGCTCAAGCCGGACGCCTACGATGCGTTCGCACGCTACCTGAGCCGCTACGTGGGCGAGATGAAGAAGGAGGGCGTGCCGATCTTCGCGCTGACCTTGCAGAACGAGCCGCATTTCGAGCCGGACGACTACCCCGGCATGCGCGTCGAACCGGCGCAGCGCGCCGCCTTCATCGGCGGCCACCTCGGCCCGCGCCTGGCGGCCGACCATCCCGGCACCGCGCTGTTCGACTGGGACCACAATTGGGACGAGCCGGAATCGCCGGCCATCGTGCTGTCCGACCCGAAGGCGGCGCGCTTCGTCAGCGGCATCGCCTGGCACTGCTATGCCGGCGACGTGCGCGCCCAGGGCCGCCTGCACGACCGCTTCCCGGACAAGGACACCTGGTTCACCGAGTGCTCGGGCGGCGGCTGGGCCACCGACTGGGCCAAGAACCTGATGTACTTCACGCGCACGCTGGTGATCGACACGACCCGCAACTGGGCGCGCGGCGTGCTGTTCTGGAACCTCGCGCTGGACGAGAAGGACGGCCCGTTCCTGGGCGGCTGCAAGAACTGCCGCGGCGTCGTCACGATCGACTCGCGCAGCGGCGCGGTGACGCGCAACGTCGAGTATTATGCGCTGGCGCACGCCAGCCGCTTCGTGCTGCCGGGCGCGCGCCGGATCGAATCGCACAGCGCCGACAAGGACCTGGCCAACGTGGCCTTCCGCAATCCGGACGGCTCGCTGGCGCTGCTGGTGGCGAATGCGGCGAACGCGGAGCGTGCGTTCGCCGTCAAGGTCGGCGGCCAGGCATTCCGCTACCGCCTGCCGGCATCGAGCGTGGCCACCTTCACCTGGCGCGCGCCGGAATAAACCGGAACAGGGGGCGACGTGGCGACGATCAAGGACGTGGCGCAGATGGCCGGTGTCGGACTGGGGACGGTGTCGCGCGTCGTGCGCGGCCAGGGTTCGGTCTCGCCCGACAAGCTCGAACGCGTCAGGAAGGCGATCGACGCCCTCGGCTACCGGCCCTCGCACGCGGCGCGCTCGCTGCTGTACGGGACCAGCCGCATGGTCGGCGTCTACATCCCGCTGCTGTCCGGCACCTTCTATGCGGCGATCCTGCAGATCATCGACGCCGAGCTGCGCGCCGCCGGGCTGCACATGATGGTCACCTTCGGGGTCAGTCGCGAGGATGCGCGCCGCCAGGCCCTCGAGGGCGTGGGCCTGCTGGTCGACCGCGGCTGCGACGGCGTGATCGCGCTGACCTGCCCGCTGACGCAGGACGACCTGGCCAGCCTGGGACCCAAGCGCGAGCGCCTGGTGGCGCTGAACCAGCACTTCGACGGCTTGCCCGGCCAGTGCTTCACCGTCGACCACCGCCTGGGCGGCAGGCTGGCCGCGCGCGCGCTGCTCGACCACGCGCACCGCGACATCGCCGTGATCGGCGGACCGGCGTCGGCGCCCGACAACGTCGAGCGCGTCGAAGGCTTCCTCGGCGAGCTGGCGGCCGCCGGCATCGACAGCGGCAAGGTATGGATGGCCGAGCGCGATTTCTCGCCGGCCGGCGGGCGTTCCGCGGCGCAGGAGCTGGTCGAATCGGGCCGCCCGTTCAGCGCCGTGTTCTGCGCCAACGACGAGATGGCGCTGGGCGCCTTGTCCTTCTTCCACGAAGCCGGCATCCGCGTGCCGGCCGACGTGTCCGTGATCGGCTACGACGACGCCCCCGGCGCCGCCTATGCGACGCCGCGCCTCACGTCCGTGCACATCCCGTGGCGCGAGATGGCGCGCAACGGCGTCGCCGAACTGCTCAACCTCTGCTACGGCCACGCGCGCCCCGTCACACGCACCTTCCCCGTGAGCGTCAGCCTGCGCTCCACCCTGGGCCATTGCGCGCAGAAACGCAGCCGCAAGGCGAAGTCACGCGCGACGTGATCCGTCGCCCCTGCGCAGGCGGGGATCCGGTTTCCCTGGCAGCGCCGCACGAGCCGGATGGACCGCCTGCCTGCGCAGGACAGTGGTCTTGCGCTGCGATTCGCACCAAAACCGTTGCGCACGCGTCAACCGGCCTTGACATCGCATTTCAGTAACGACAATAATCGCAAACATTAGTTTGGCAACGTTTCCAATCCAGTGCATCGAAGGAAACGCCGCCAGCAAGGCCGTACTGCCCGAGGGGAAAGCAAGAACAGGGCGGATCGGCCACATCATGTGGCAGCGTTTCCAAATTGCGTCCCGATTTGGCAACGTTTCCAAGCGCAGCACCCACTACAACGACAACAGGAGACGTACATGTACCGGAACATCCAGCCTCGTCGCGGCAACCCCATCGCATCCCGCTTCACCGTCCCATCCATGACCCCGATCGCCGCCGCGTGCGCGCTGCTGCTGTGGCACGCCGGCGCCGTCGCCCAGGAGCAGGCCGCCGGCGGGGCCAGCCAGGTCGTCGTGACCGGCATCCGCGGCAGTATCGAGAGCTCGACCGCGATCAAGAAGGACGCCGACCAGATCGTCGAGGCGATCACCGCGGAAGACATCGGCAAGCTGCCGGACGTGTCGATCGCCGAATCGATCGCGCGCCTGCCCGGGCTGACCGCGCAGCGCGTGGCCGGCCGCGCGCAGGTGATCTCGCTGCGCGGCCTGGCGCCGGACTTCGCCGTCACGCTGCTGAACGGCCGCGAACAGACCTCGACCAGCAACGACCGCAGCGCCGAATTCGACCAGTACCCGTCCGAGCTGCTGGGCGGCGTCACGGTGTACAAGACCCCGGACGCGTCGATGACGTCGGCCGGCCTGTCCGGCACCATCGACCTGCGCTCGGTGCGTCCGCTGGACCGCCGCGGCCGCACCATCGCCATGAACGCGCGCGGCGAGCACAATGGCAACGGCGCCATCAATTCCGGCTGGTCGGCCAACGGCGGCCGCTTCTCGGTCTCTTACATCGACCAGTTCCTGGACAATACCTTCGGCGTGGCGATCGGCTACGCCCACCTGGATTCGCCGGGCCAGCAGAAAGAATACAAGTCCTGGTACTGGGGCAACAACAACAAGCTCCCGGCGGGCAACGAGGACGTCACCGCGCTGAAGGGCGCGGAAGTGACGGCCACCTCGCGCGACCAGAAGCGCGACGGCCTGATGGCGGTGCTGGACTGGAAGCCGAACCGCAACACGCGTTCGGTCCTCGACCTGTACTACTCGCAGTTCGACCAGAAGGAAATCATGCGCGGCGTGATGTGGAACTCGGCCGACAGCGTCACCTACCGCGATCCGGTCATCGAATCCATCGGCAACCAGCGCATGCTCACCGGCGGCACCATCGTCAACCTGGAGCCGATCGTGCGCAACGACGCCAACCGCCGCAAGGACCACCTGGGCGCCGCCGGCTGGAACACCAACTGGCGCGACGGCAAGTGGACCGTCGACGGCGACCTGTCGTATTCGACCGCCAAGCGCAAGGAAGAAACCTCCGAGACCTATTCGGGCCTGGGCCGCGCCGGCAGCGGCGCCGCCGACAACAACTTCGGCTTCTCGATCCCGACCGGCGCCGGCCTGCCGACCTTCACGCCCGGCGTGGACCTCGCCAACCCGGCCATCGTCAAGCTGACCGACCCGGGCGGCTGGGGCCACGACGCCACCATGCACCACCCGATCGTCGAGGACAAGCTGGGCGCGGCCAAGTTCAACGTCAAGCGCGAGCTGGACATGCCGGTCCTGCGCGACGTGCAGGCGGGCCTGGGCTACACCAAGCGCGACAAGTCGCACGAAGACATCTCGCAACGCTACGCCTTGAAGAACGACCGCGCGCCGACCACGGTCCCGTCGGACATCATCCAGCCGACCACCTCGCTGGCCTGGGCCGGCATCCCGGGCGTGCTGAGCTACGACCCGCTGGCGGCGCTGAACCGCTTCTACGACAAGATGCCGATCGATACCGACGTCGCGCAGCAGGACTGGGCGGTTACCGAGAAGCAGTCGGTCGGCTTCGTGCGCGTCGGCATCGACACCGAGATCGGCAAGATCCCCGTGCGCGGCAACGCCGGCGTGCAGTACGTGCACGTCAACCAGCAGGCGGAAGGCAAGGCGGTCAATTCCGGCATCGTCACCGACCTGCGCGACGGCGCCAGCTACCACGACGTGCTGCCCAGCCTGAACCTGAACTTCGACCTCGGCAACTACCTGGGCGACACCTACCTGCGCTTCGGCGCCGCCAAGACCGTGGCGCGTCCGCGCATGTCCGACATGCGTGCCGGGATCGCGGCCAGCGTCAGCCAGACCACGCTGGAATGGAACGGCAGCGGCGGCAATCCGCACCTGCAGCCGTGGCGCGCGAATTCCTACGACCTGTCGCTCGAGCACTACATCAACAAGGGCAGCTACGTCTCGGCCGCGTACTTCTTCAAGGACCTGAAGAGCTATATCTACAACCAGCAGCGCGCGTTCGACTTCACCGGCTTCCCGAACCCCAGCACCGTCGTCCCGATCTCGAACATCGGCACGATCAACCAGCCGGCCAACGGCCAGGGCGGCTTCGTGCGCGGCATCGAGCTGACCGCCTCGCTGCAGGCCAGCATGTTGTGGGACCGCCTGGAAGGC
>DAMAFT010000147.1:0-8804 GCA_031995805.1 Massilia sp. | reverse complement strand
CAGCAACGAGATCGTCAGCGGCTTCGGCGCCCGCGCCATGGCCGGATTCTGTCGCGGCACGGGCGTCGCGCGCGAGCACATGATGCTGTTTCCCTACCCCGACGTCGGCGCGGAACCGGAACGGCTGCAGCGTCTGGTGGCGCAGCTGGGCGCCACGCTGGCGGGCGTCGAACTCGAGTTCCCGCTGGCGCGCCAGGACGAGGAAGCGCTGCGCGAGAGCGGCGTCGGCGCCGGCCTCGCGCCCGGTTCCTACCTGTGCATCCACCCGGGCGCGCGCCGGCGCGATACCTGCTGGCCGCCGCAACGCTTCGCCGAGGTCGGCGACCGCCTGGCCGCCGAATTCGGCCTGCAGGTGGTACTGACCGGGGCGGCCGACGAAGCGGACCTGACCGCCGCCGTGGCCGCGCACATGCGCCACCGGGCGATCGATGCGGCGGCGCCGCTCCCGGTCGGGGCGCTGGCGGCCCTGCTGCGCGACGCGCGCCTGCTGCTCTGCAACGACACCGGCGTCTCCCATGTGGCGGCGGGGCTGAAGCTCAAGAGCGTGGTCGTGTTCAGCAAGCCCGACATCGCGCGCTGGGCGCCGCTCGACCGCATGCTGCACCGCTGCATCTGGGACCCGGGCGCGGAACGGGCCAAGGTGGTCTTGCAGCATGCGCGCGCGCTGCTGTCGGACACGTCGCCGAGCCGGCAGCGCAGCGTCGGGATGTGGCCTTACTGGTGAACGCCGGCTCAGGCCAGCGCCGGCACCTGCGGACGCGCTCGCGTCTGCATCTGCGTCTGCATCTGCGCCAGGCGGAACACGCTGGTCATCCGGGCCAGCACGGCGGCGCGGTCCTGCAGCGACTGCGAGGCGCCGGCCGCTTCCTCGACCATGGTTGCGTTCTGCTGGGTCACCTGGTCGATCTGGCCGATCGCGTCGTTCAACTGCTCGATGCCGATGCGCTGCTCCTGGCTGGCCGCCGTGATCTCGCCCACGATGCCGGCCACGCGGCGGATGCCCTCGACCACGTCGCGCATCGTCGCGCCGGCCTGCTCCACCTGACGGTTGCCGTCGCCGATCTTCTCGACCGAGTCGGAGATCAGCGCCTTGATTTCCTTCGCCGCGGCGGCCGAACGCTGCGCCAGCGTGCGCACCTCGCTCGCCACCACGGCAAAGCCGCGGCCCTGTTCGCCCGCGCGCGCCGCCTCGACGGCGGCGTTCAGCGCCAGGATATTGGTCTGGAACGCGATGCCGTCGATGACCGCGATGATGTCGACGATCTTGCCGGCCGACGCGTTGATGTTTGCCATCGTGTGGACGACGTCGGCCACCGCCGCGCCGCCCCGGGCGGCGACGTCCGAGGCCGAGGCCGCCAGCACATTGGCCTGGCGCGCATTGTCCGCGTTCTGGGACACGGTCGCGCTCAGCTGCTCGACCGCGGCGGCGGTCTCTTCCAGGGTGCCGGCCTGCTGCTCGGTGCGCACGGACAGCTCGGCATTGCCGGCGCTGATCTCGGCCGAGGCGCCGGCGATCGCCTCGGCGCCGGTACGCACTTCGCCGACGATGCGGGCCAGGCTGCCATTCATCTCGCCCAGCGCGCCCAGCAACTGGCCGAATTCATTGCGCGAGTCCGGCCGGATGTCACCGCTCAGGTCTCCCTGCGCGACCCGGCGGGCCACGTCCACCGCCGCCTTCAGCGGCCGCAGGATGGTGCGCACCAGGAACACGGCGGCGCCCAGGCCGACCAGGCAACCCGCCGCGATGATCAAGCCCATCAGGATATTGCGGTTGCGGAATTCCTCATGGATCGACGTGGTGTTGGCGTCGCTGCGCTGCAAGAGGAAGCCCTGCAGCGCCTCGTAGGCCGGCTGCGCCTTCTTGTAGCCCGGATTGACCTGCCGGATCAGGATGCGCTCCGCTTCGCCCCACTGCCCGGCCTCGAGCGCCTTGGCGGCGGCGGCGATGTCGGCGACGCCCAGCCCGTCGCTCTGCGCATACCACGCCCGCACCAGCGCCTTCACTTCCTCGGTCCGCAGCGAAGCGTCGAATTCGTCGCGCTCCCGTTCCAGCGCGCGGGTATTGTCCGCGATGGCCTGGTAGTGCACGGACAAGGGGTGGTCGTGCATGGTGGCGTACTCGGTTGCCGGATTGTGCTGCAGGGCCTGCAGCAGCTGGCTGCGGTTGGTTTCCATGTGCAGCATCAGGTTGCCGATCATCGCGCGCTGGCGCGCATCGCGCAGGACCGACGTCTCGAGGGTGTCCACGGCCTTGCTGGTGGCGAAGTAACCCATGGCGCCGACGGTCAGCACCACGGCGATGAGCACGGCGATGACGGCCGCGATGAGATATTTGATGCTCAAGTGTCGCATGTGATTGAACTGCTCATAAAGGATCGGCGCGGAAGGAATGCGGTAGGAGATGCGCCTGGCTCAAAACCGTCATTTCATTTCAACAATATTTATTAATGAAATGAAATAATCGTTGTATTATCGCCAGAATCGTCAATTTTTGCTGTACGGACACTTTGCAGATCGTCCAAAATAACTGACTTTTTATCTTTTCAGATTCACCTCATGGACAAACTTTCAACGTTACTGGGCCGCGTCGCCTGTCACGCGCGCGTCTTCTTCCATGGGGAATTCTGTGGCGCCAACCAGTTCGCGCCGGACGGCCTGCGGGGCCAGCTGCACCTGGTCCGCCAGGGACCGGTCGAGTTCGTGCATGAACAGGCGCCGCCGCTGCGCATCGAGGAACCGGCGCTGGTGTTCTATCCACGCGGCACCCGCCACGCATTGCGCGTGCCGGACGGCGCTACCGCCACCCTGCTGTGCGCGGAAATCGCGTTCCAGGGCGGCTGTGTCCATCCGATCGCGCGCGTGCTGCCCGACTGCATGGTCATCCGCTTGCGCGACCTGGCGCCCATGCGGCACACGCTCGACGTGCTGTTCGCCGAGGCACAAGCGCGCGCGCACGGCTGCGACGTCATCCTCGACCGCCTGTGCGACATCCTGATGATCCAGGTGCTGCGCCACGAGTTCGCGTGCGGCAACCTGGACACGGGGATCCTGGCCGGCCTGGTCGACCGCCAGCTGGCGCCGATCCTGGACGCCATGCATGCGCGTCCGCACGAAGCCTGGAAGCTGTCATCGCTGGCGCAGCTAGCCTGCATGTCGCGCGCCGGCTTCGCCGAGCATTTCCGCAACGTCGTGGGCTTGCCGCCGATGGAATACCTGACGCGCTGGCGCATCGGCGTGGCGTGCAGGCTGCTGCGCGACGGCCTGTCGGTCAAGGCCGTCAGCGCCCAGGCCGGCTATACGAGTCCGCCCGCATTCACGCGTGTCTTTACGGGACACGTCGGCATGTCGCCGCGCCAGTGGCTGCGCGAGCGCGCGGCCTTCGCTGCGGGCAGCCAATGAAAAACGGCGCCACGCCGGCGCCGTCGGAAAAGAACAACGAGACGTCTTACTTGAGCATCCGCGAGCGGCTGGCCACGAAGGCGATCAGCGCCGCCAGGCCGCCGACGTAGGCGATGGCGATCTGCATGCCCATGCCCTGGGCGATGGCGCCCAGCACCGGGGGACCCATCAGGCTGCCGCTGTAGGCCATGCTGGCCACGCCCGCCAGGGCCGCCGGACCCTGCGCGCCGGCGGCGCTGAACACGAACGGGAACACCAGCGACAGGCCCAGGCCGGCGACGGCGAATCCGAACAGGGCAAAATACGCGTCCGGCGACAGCACGGCGAAGAACAGGCCGGCGGCGCCCAGCATCGCACCGCTGGTGACCAGGGGGCGGGCGCCGTAGCGCACCTTCAGCTTGTCGCCCACCAGGCGGGCCAGCAGCATCATCACCGAGAAGGCCGACAGGGCCAGCGGCGCCAGGCCGTCCGACGCGCCGAAGTGCTCCTTCAGGAATACGCCGCTCCAGTCGGCGATGCTGCCTTCGGCCATCGACCCCAGGAAACCGATCAGGCCGAGGAACAGCAGCGGACCGCGCGGCAGCGAGAACCCCTTCTTTTCGACGGTGGCGTGGCCTTCGTCCTCTTCCAGCATGGTATAGGCGAAATACAGCACGGCGGCCAGCGGCAGGGCCAGCATCAGGAAGTGCGTGGCCGGCAGGATGCGCAGGCTGGCCATCAGGCTGCCCAGCGTGGCGCCCGCCAGGCCGCCGGCGCAACCGAGGCCGTGCAGCTTCGACAGTTCCGACTTGCCGGTACGCTTTTCGCGCTCGGTGGCCGACGAGTTGATGGCGACGTCGAAAGTGCTGGCGGTGATGCCCAGGCTCAGCACGGCCATCATCAAGAGGGGCACGGTCGGCGCCACGCCGATCGCGACCAGCACGCACAGCAGCGCCAGGCCGGAGACCAGCAGCGTCTTGCGCGCGCCGAACGCCGCCATCAGGCGCGACGACACCGGATAGGACAGCACGGCGCCCAGGCCGCCGCACAGCAGCACCATCGACAATGCCGAGTGCGACACGTGCACGCGTTCGGCCATGGCCGGGATGCGGCCGGCCCAGGAACCCATGATCACGCCGAACAGCACGAACAGGATCGGCAGGGCATACGGTTGGGCTTGCGACAGGGATGGATTGCGCGCAGCGGTGCGGGTGACAGGCATGGGATGTTGCATTGGGTCGTCGTCTTTTCTCGGGTGGAGGTCCGTCGTGCCCGCCGAGTCGTTCGGCCTGGCACGCTCGGCAACAGGATCTGAAAGCACAACGCCAACCTTGTGTGGTTGGCGTCAGGAAAGCTGATGGGAGGCAATTCTACGCATCTGGAGAAAGTTTTGGTTTTCCACGGGGAAAAAATTTCCTACCGTTTGTAACCTGCTGAAGAAGCGTTGCGGAATGCCGACAAAGCTTGCGAGATCGCTCTTGCTTTCAGATATTTCAGACTTTAAGCACCAATTTAGTGCTTTTTTCAGCGAAAAAGACGCGTGATATGGGATATTCACAGGGACCATGAAAGCCTTCCGGAGGACCGGACATGGACGATTCAGGCCATGAATATATCGACTGCAGGCCAGTGAATGGACTTGGCGGCAACTACATGGCGTGGAATGTTTATCCTACTAGGAGTCGATAATCAGGAAAAAGACGAATCGACCGGACGACAGGGGACCGGAGCGGCCGATTGATGCCGGAATCGTTTCCAAACTAGAATGGCCGTCGCCCCTGCTCCGATTGGACACCGATGACATCGACTTCCCGCCTCGACCTGGTCGACGCCCTGCGCGGCTTCGCCATCGTCTCGATCATGCTGCTGCATAACATCGAGCACTTCGACCTGTATTTCGTGCCGGACGGCCAGGCGCCGTGGCTGAAGCACCTGGACCAGGGCATCTGGACCACGATGTTCGCCCTGTTCGGCGGCAAGTCGTATGCCATCTTCGCCCTGCTGTTCGGCGTGACGTTCCAGCTCCAGCACGACGGCCGCGCCGCACGCGGCGAGGATTTTCGTGCCCGCTTCGCCTGGCGCATGGTGCTCCTGCTTGGCTTCGGCCTGGTGAACACGGCCTTCTACCAGGGCGACATCCTGTCGCTGTACGCCGTGCTGGGCCTGGCCCTGGTCCCGGTGGCGCGCCTGTCGAATCGCAGCGTCTTCCTCGTCGCCTGCCTGCTGACGCTGCAGCCGGTCGCCTGGATCGAGGCGCTGGGTGCGCTGGGCCAGGCGCCGGCCAGGCTGCCCGACCCGGCGTCGTGGGCCTATTTCGGCCGCGCCACCCAGTACATGATGCATGGCTCGGTGCTCGACGTCTGGATCGGCAACCTCACCAACGGCAAGCAGGCCGTGCTGTTGTGGAGCTGGGAAATGGGGCGCATCCTGCAGATCCCGGCGCTGTTCATGTTCGGCATGCTGGCCGCGCGCGCCGGCCTGTTCGCCGTCTCCGACGCCAACCGCCGGCGCTGGCGCCGCATCTTCTGCTGTGCGCTGCTGGCGCTGGCGCCGCTGTGGTTCGTGCATGCGCACCTGGACCAGTGGGTCGCCGTGGAAGCCGTGCGCCGTCCGCTGGCGGCCGTCAGCGGGCCGCTGGCCAACCTGGCGGCCATGCTGCTGCTGGTCACCGGCTTCGCGCTGCTGTACCGCCGCGACGCGGGCGTGCGCCTGCTGGGCGTGTTCCGCCCGCTGGGCCGCATGAGCCTGACTAGCTACATGCTGCAATCGCTGGTCGGCACCTTCCTCTACCACGGCTTCGGGCTCGGCCTGTACCGGGTCACCGGCACCACGCAAGCCCTCCTGATCGGGATCGCGCTGGCCGTGCTGCAGGGCCTGTTCAGCGCCTGGTGGCTGCGGCGCCACCGCCAGGGTCCGCTGGAAGCGCTGTGGCACCGCCTCACCTGGATCGGCGCGGCGCGCCTGCCGGCGCCGTCGCGCGCCGAAACGCTGCCCGGGCGCCGTCAGCCCGGCGATTCCGGCGTCAGGTAGCCGAGCAACTGGCGCCCGTGCAGCGACAGCGCATCCCAGCCGCGGATGCAGATGCGCAGCTCGCGCGTGGCCCAGGCGTCCAGCAGCAGCACCTGGCGCAGCGGCAGTTCGGCCTGGTAGCGGCCGGCGGCGGCCTCGGGCAGCATGGCGATGCCGGCGTCCTGCGCCACCAGTTGCACGATGGCGTCGAAGGCGGGCGCGCGCACGCGGATCTGCAACGGCCGCCCGTTGCGCGCCGCCATGTCCTCGATGAAGCGCTGCATGGCGCGCTCGGGCGGCAGGCAGACGAAGGGGTAGCCGAGCGCATCCTTGAACCGGGCCGGCCCCGCCTGCGCCAGCGGATGGCCGTCCGGCACCACCAGCACCAGGCGGTCGTGGCGGAACGGCAGCGTCAGCACGGCGCTGGTCGCCAGGTTCCCGTCCAGTACCCCGATCTCGACGTCGCCGCCCTGCACCGCCTGCAGCACGTCCGAACTGTTGCGCTCGACGATCTGCAGGTCGACCTCCGGATAGTCGGCCAGGAAGGGACCCAGCGCCGCCGGCAGGAAGGTGCTGTTGGCCACCGTCGTGCCGGCCAGGCGCAGGGTGGTGCGGCGGCGCCCGCCCAGGTCGCGCACGGTGTCGGCGAACCGCCCGGCTTCCAGCAGCACGCCGCGCGCGCGGTCGAGCAGCAGGCGCCCGGCCGGCGTCGGGGTCATGCCGTCGGCATGGCGCGCGAACAGGGCGAAGCCGCACTGCGCCTCGAGGCGGCGCAGGCGGTTGCTGGCCGCCGACAGCGCGACCGGAAAGGCGGCGGCAGCCTTGCTCAGGCTGCCGGTATCGGCGATCGCCACGATCAGCCGCAGATCGACGAGATCGAAATGCATGGTGTCGGTCGAATCCTTCTCCAAAACAGAAGGCTGTGTCCACGAATGACGCATTCTACCGCCGCCAGGTTCGCGCCAGAATAAGGCATCGTATTCCGGACTCCTGCCATGACCCTTCCCGCCATTTCCCTGCGCCAATGGGCGCGCGACGGCCGCCTGTATGCCATCCTGTCTGCCGCCGGCTTCAGCCTGAAAGCCATCTTCGTCAAGCTCGCCTACGGCGCGGCGCCGGTCGACGCCCTGACCTTGCTGGCGCTGCGCATGGGCATCGCGCTGCCGCTGTTCGGCTGGCTCGTGTGGATGGCGCGCGCGACGCCGCAAGGAGAAGCGGCGGGGCTGGACTGGCGCGACGGGCTGCGCATCCTCCTGCTGGGCACGGTAGGCTACTACCTGTCGAGCCTGTTCGACTTCTACGGCCTGCAAACCATCAGTTCCGGCCTCGAACGCCTGATCCTCTACCTCTACCCCACTCTGGTGCTGGTGTTCCAGGTCATCTGGACGCGGCGCCTGCCGGCCGCGCGCACGGCGCAGGCGATGGCGATCTGCTACGCCGGCCTGGGCATCGGCTTCGTGCACGACCTGGCCCAGGCCGGCCACGGCCGCGCCATCTGGACCGGTTCCGCCTGGGTATTCGCCAGCGCCGTCACCTATGCGCTGTACTACCTCGGCACCGGCGCCATGATCAAGCGGCTGGGCTCGATGCGCCTGGCCGGCCTGGCCGGCGGCGCCTCCTCGCTCCTTGTGCTGGCGCACTTCCTGGCGGCCGGCAAGCCGTCCGTGCTGTCGACGCTGCCGGCCAGCGTGTGGTGGAACGCCGGCCTGATGGCCGTGCTGTCGACCGTGCTGCCGGTGTTCTGGATGGCGCTGGCGATCCAGCGCATGGGGGCGGCCCAGGCGGCGGCCATCGGCAGCCTCGGGCCGGTGCTGACCATGCTGGCGTCGTGGCTGCTGCTGGACGAGCCGATGTCGCCGTTCCAGGCCGGCGGCCTGGCCCTCGTCATGTTCGGCGTGGCGCGCCTGAAGCCCCAGCCGGCGCCGGCGGCCGACGCGGTGCCGGCGCCGCGGCGCAAGCTGTTCGCCTGAGCCTCCCTTCCGCCCTTGACCGGTCGCGCCGCACGCGCGACCGGCGTCTCTTCCTTGCCTTCAAACGTGTTTGGCGCGCAACAGTAGCAGCAATCGATTCTGCTCTGCACACATGATAGCGCTATCATCGCAGCGCATCATTTTCCCTCTGGCGCACCGTTCCGGCGCCATGCAGGATGGATAAGATCCTGTCTTTACATACTGCACTGCAGCATGAATTGTTCTTTACAAAAATTCTTGCGGAGTCCAACTTATCAAAAAAATGATAGCGCTAACGGTGCCTACTTCGGAGACATACATGCCACCAGCAAGCGATTTACCTATGCAATCCGACTATGACGGCCGATGGGTCGTCATGGGTGTCAGCGGCTGCGGCAAGAGCACGATCGGTGCTGCCCTGGCCCAATCCACGGGCGTTCCCTTCATCGAAGGCGACGAATTCCATCC
>DAMAFT010000146.1:0-8881 GCA_031995805.1 Massilia sp. | reverse complement strand
GGATGCGGGGGCGATCTCGCTGTACTACCCGAGCCGCGCCCTGCTGCCGGCCAAGACGCGCGTCTTCGTCGACTTCGTCGTCGCCGCCTTCGAGCGCGACGACCTGGCGCGCCGGTTCCGGGCGTGAGCGCCGTTACGCGGGCACGCCGACGATCACGCTCGACGCCTTGAACATCGCGGTGGCCGACGCGCCCTCGCGCAGTGCAAGCGCATCGGCGCTGCCGTTGGTGATGATGGCCGCGATGCTGCCGCCGCCCGCCAGGTCGAGCACGACCTCGGTGTTGACGGCGCCCGGCACCAGGCGCGCCACCGTACCCTCGAGGCGGTTGCGGGCCGAGAAGCGCGCGCCTTCGGCATCGGTCAGCAGGATCACCGACGAGGCCTTGACCAGGGCGAACGCCTGCGCGCCGGGCGCCAGGCCCAGGGTCTCGGTGCTGTCGTGGGTGACGATGGCGACGAGCTTGTTGCCGCCGGCGATGTCGAGTTCGATCTCGTCGTTGACGGCGCCCGCCTTGACGCTGGAGACGGTGCCGAAGAACTGGTTGCGTGCGCTGGTTTTCATGTTCAGTCTGTTGAGCAGGTTGAAATCGTCGGCCACCGCGGCCGACATGCCGCTTAATTGCTCGACGAAGCGGCGATGCACCGTTTCGAGCGCCTGGAAATTCCGGACCAGCTGTGCGCCGCGCTCTGTCAGCCGGGTACCGCCGCCGCCCTTGCCGCCGGCGAGCCGTTCCACCAGCGGCTCGCCGGCCAGGTTGTTCATCGCGTCGACGGCGTCCCAGGCGGCCTTGTAGCTCATCGGCACTGCCCTGGCCGCCTGGCTGATCGAGCCGGTCTCGGCGATCTTCGCCAGCAGTTCGATCCGGCCGTGGCCGCCGAAGGGCTCGCCGCCGACGGTCATCGACAAGGTGCCCTGCAATGCGAAGTGCGCGTCTTCCTGTTCCATCGTCCCCTCCGGTTGTGCCAGGACCAGAGCATAACCGCAATCGCCTGCCGCGATCGTCTTTCGTTATATACTTGAGTGTATAGCGCCATTCCACGGAGAATCGAATGAAACGTCTTGCCGTCCTGCTGGCCATGATCGGCTGCGCCGCCGCCCACGCCGCCCACGCCGCCGATGTCCAGGTGGCCGTCGCCGCCAACTTCACGGAGCCGATGAAGAAGATCGCCGCCGAATTCGAGAAGGACACGGGCCACAAGGCCGTGCTGGCCTTCGGCGCCACCGGCAAGTTCTACGCCCAGATCAGCAACGGCGCGCCGTTCGAGGTGTTGCTGGCGGCCGACGACGCGACCCCGGCCAGGCTGGAAAAGGAAGGCAGGACCATGGCCGGCTCGCGCTTCACCTACGCCACCGGCAAGCTGGTGCTGTGGTCGGCGAAACCGGGCTACGTCGACGCCCAGGGCAAGGTGCTGGAGACCGGCAACTACGCCCACCTGGCGATCGCCAATCCGAAGACTGCGCCGTACGGCCTGGCCGCCGTCGAGACCATGGACAAGCTGGGCGTGACGGCCAGGGTGCGGCCGAAGCTGGTGCAGGGCGAGAACATCGGCCAGGCACACCAGTTCGTCGCCACGGGCAACGCCGAACTGGGTTTCGTCGCGCTGTCGCAGGTCTGGTCCGACGGCAAGTTCACCTCGGGCTCGGGCTGGATCGTGCCGGCCAACCTGCACAACCCGATCCGCCAGGACGCCGTCATCCTGAGCAAGGGCGCGAACAATGCCGCCGCCAGGGAACTGGAAACCTACCTGAAGTCGGACAAGGCCAAGGGCATCATCCGCAGCTACGGCTACGCGCTGTGATCCCTGTTCCATGATCGATGCTGCCGACGTCGCCGCGGTCTGGCTGACGCTGAAACTCGCGACGCTGGTGACGCTGCTGCTGCTGGCGCTCGGCACGCCCGTCGCCTGGTGGCTGGCGCGCACGCGCTCGCCCGTGCGCCATGCGGTCGGCGCCGTGGTCGCGCTGCCGCTGGTGCTGCCGCCGAGCGTGATCGGCTTTTACCTGCTGCTGGCGCTGGGACCGAACGGCGCCATCGGCCAGCTGACGCAGGCGCTCGGCATCGGCCTGCTGCCCTTCACCTTTCCCGGACTGGTGATCGCCTCGCTGCTGTACTCGATGCCCTTCGTCGTGCAACCGCTGCAGAATGCCTTCGAGGCGATCGGCGAGCGCCCGCTGGAAGCGGCGGCGACGCTGCGCGCCGGTCCCTGGGACACCTTCTGGTCGGTGGTCGTGCCGCTGGCCCGTCCCGGCTTCCTGAGCGCGGCGGTGCTGGGCTTCGCGCATACTGTGGGCGAGTTCGGCGTCGTGCTGATGATCGGCGGGAACATCCCGGATAAAACGCGCGTGATCTCGGTGCAGATCTACGACCACGTCGAAGCGCTCGAATACGCGCAGGCGCACTGGCTGGCCGGCGGCATGCTGGTGTTCGCCTTCCTGGTGCTGCTGGCGCTCTACACCTTCCATCCGCAAGCCAGGCAAGGACGCAGCCGATGACGATCCGCGCCCGCATCCGCCTCGACCGCGGCGACTTCCTGCTGGACGTCGACCTCGACCTGCCCGAACGCGGCATCAGCGCCCTGTTCGGCCATTCCGGCTCCGGCAAGACCACGATCCTGCGCGCGATCGCCGGCCTGGAGCGCGCGCCCGGCGGTGTCATTGCGCTGGGCAGCGACACCTGGCAGGACGATGCGGCCGGCATCTTCGTGCCGGTGCACAAGCGTCCGCTGGGCTATGTGTTCCAGGAGGCGAGCCTGTTCGCGCACCTGTCCGTGCGCGCCAACCTGGACTTCGGCCGCAAGCGCGTGGCGCCCTCCGCGCGCCGCTTCGAGCTGGCGCCGGTGGCCGAGCTGCTCGGCATCGGCCACCTGCTGGAGCGCCGCCCGCACCAGTTGTCGGGCGGCGAGCGCCAGCGCGCCGGCATCGCGCGTGCCCTGCTGGCCTCGCCGCGCCTGCTGCTGATGGACGAACCGCTGGCGGCCCTCGACCTGCGCCGCAAGCAGGAAATCCTGCCCTATCTCGAGCGCATGCACGACGCGCTGGCGATCCCCATCGTCTACGTCAGCCATGCGCCGGACGAGGTGGCGCGCCTGGCCGACCACCTGGTGCTGCTCGACGCCGGCAAGGTCGTCGCCAGCGGGCCGCTGGGAGAAACGCTGGCGCGCGCCGACCTGCCGCCCGCCTTCGCCGACGACGCCGGCGTGGTGCTCGACACGGTGCTGGCGGGCCACGAGCCGGATGCGCTGTCGCGCCTGGACTTCCCCGGCGGCGCGCTGTACGTGGGCCAGCGCCACGAAGCCGTGGGCAGCCGCCTGCGCTGCCGCATCCACGCGCGCGACGTCAGCCTGGCGCTGGCGCGCCCGCAGGACACCAGCATCGTCAACCTGCTGCCGGCGACAGTGACGGCGGTGGCCGGCACCGACGTGCCCGGCCACGTGCTGGTGCAACTGCGCGTCGGCGCCTCGCCGCTGCTGGCGCGCATCACCGAACGCTCGCGCCGCGACCTGGCCATCGCCCCCGGCCAGCAACTCTGGGCGCAAGTCAAGGGCGTCGCCCTGCTCGCCTGACAAGCATCAAACCGGGGTCAGAGCCGGCTCTGACCCCGGTTTGAGTTTTGTCAGATCAGCGGACGCGGCGCATCGAGGAGATGCGGTTGTTCATTTGTTCGAGGAAGGCGTAGCGGCCGGGGCCGAAGACGACGCACTGGCCGCGGAAGTCGGCGTGCTCGCAGAATTCCCAGCGGCCTTCGCGGATGATGAGCGAGCCGGCACGGTCGTTGAAGCCGACGTCGGAGAGCGAGCGCTGGTCGCGCGACAGCCCGACCTGGGCGCCTTCGAAGCGCTGGCTGGAGAACAGTTCGACGTCGTCGCCGCCGCGGCGGTCGTCGCGCCAGCCACCGCGGTCGCCGCGCCAGTCGCCGCGGTCGCCACGGTCGTCATGCCGATTGTCGCGATCGTCCCAGCGGCCCGGTCCGCCCGGACCCCGGCCCGGCCCGCGCGTCACTTCGCGGATCGAGGAAATGGCATCGTTGAAGTCCGGCAGATTGCGGTACTCGCCCGGCCCCAGTTCGACGCAGCGGCCGCCGAAGTTCGCGTGTTCGCAGAATTGCCAGACGCCGGAGCGGATCGCGATGCTCGAGATGCGGTCGTTGAAGCCCGCGTCGCCCAGGTTGCTGGCATCGCGCTCCAGTGTGACGCGGTTGCCGCGGAAATTGCTGTCGGTAAAAATGGTCAGTTCGCCGGCGAGGGCGGCGTTGGTCAAGGTGGCCAGCACGGCGGCGGCGGCAAGCAGGCGTTTCATGTCATCTCCATCGTGAACGGTGCGCCATCCAGCGGCGCTCCTGCCATTAACGCGCCAGCACCATTACGGGACGACAATCTTCTGTAACAAATTTCTAATTTTAAACCCGCACCCGCACCGGTTCGATCTCCTCGGCCCGCAACAGCGCGACGATGCGGCTGCCCAGCGTTTCCAGTTCCGCATGGCTGGACAGGTTGTAGATGCGCTGGTTCATGCTGCGCCGCTCGTGGATCGAGATCGTCCAGCCGATCGGCAGGTCGCCATAGCCGGCGCCGATGCCGCAGCGGCTGGCGCAGCAGATCGTCAGGTTGAGCGCGTCGGACGGTTCGTAGTCCAGGAACCAGGCCCAGTCCTCGTCGTTCGGATAGCTGGTGACGATGCCCTGCCGGTTCAGCCCCTGCGCCAGCCACAAGGCCAGCTCGAAGCCGTAGCGGCCGGGATTCACCTGGCAATCCTCCGGCAGTGTCGGCAAGAATTTTGCCGACACGAATTCGATACCCCAGTTCATCGATGCTCTCCCCAGGACCATCCATGCGGCGCGCGTAAGGGTTCGCGGCCCGTTTGTTTTTTGTATTGTATCCGTGTCTATCCGCTAAAAAATAGTCTTGCGCTACCGTGCGGCCAGTACCGGACAATCGGCCGGCGCCGCCAGCTCGCGCGCCAGGTTGTCGCGCAGCGCGCCCAGGCCGGCGATGCGGGCGTCGATGTCGGCCAGCTTGCGCACCAGCGCCGCGCGCAGGCTGGCCGCGGAGGTGGCGGCATCCTGCAGCAGCGGCATGCCGGCCTCGATCTCGGCCAGCGTGAAGCCCAGCGCCTGGGCGCTGCGCAGGTAGCACAGCCATTGCACGGCTTCGGGTGGATAGTCGCGGTAGCCGTTGGCCAGGCGGCGCGCGGCCAGCAGGCCGCGTTGTTCGTAGAAGCGCAGCGTGTCCCGGCTCAGGCCGGTAGCGAGCGACAGTTCACCGATCTGCATGAGGATGTCTCGACGGGGGTTGACCCTGGAGTGTACTCCAGCCCCCATCATGCGGCGACATTCACCGATGGAGCCGCCATGACCGAATCCGCCTTCCTGAAACTGGTGCGCGCCAGCGCCGCCTACGACCTGCTGCTGACCGCGCCGTTCGCCACCCCCTGGACGTTCGCGCTGGCGCACGCCCACCTGTCCGCCGTGAACGCCATGCTGGGCGCCGCCGCCCTGCCCGCCTTCGGGCCCTTCCACATGCTGTTCGCCGGCCTGATGGGCAGCGTCGTGCTGGTGTGGTCGGCGCTGCGGCTGCGCGCGCCCAGCATCGCGCTGGGCCGCCACGACGCCATGGCGCGCCTGTCGTTCGCGGCGTGGATGGCGTGGACGCTGGCGCAGACCGGCGCGCCCCTGCTGTGGCTGTTCCTGGTGCCGGAACTGGCGTGGGGCGTGGCGCAGGCGCTGCCGGTCGGCATCAAGCCTGCGCCAGCGGCAGCAGCACCGCGCGCGCACCCCTGACCAGCGCGGCCCCCATGCGCTCCAGCCGCGGCGGCTGGATCCGCCACGCATGCCAGTACAGCGGCACGTCCACGTGCAGGCCGGGCGCCAGGTCGACCAGGGCGCCGCTGTCGAGCATGGCCGCGCACTGCTCGAGCGGCAGCAGGCCGTAGCCGAGTCCCAGGCGGATCGCCTGCACGTACGGGTCGCTGGACGGCACGTAATGGAAGGGATATGCCCCTTCCGGCAGGCCGAAGTGCTGCAGCAGGAAGAGGGTCTGCAGCGTGTCCTTGCGGTCGAACACCATCACCGGCGCATGGCGCGCCGCATCCCGCGTCATGCCGCCGGGGAACCAGCGCGCGGCGAACGCGGGGGCCGCCACCATGCGGTAGCGCATCGCGCCCAGCGGCGCGACGGTGCAGCCGCGCATCGGTGCCGTCTCGCCCGAGACGCAGGCCAGCGCGCGCCCCTGCTCCAGCAGCGCGAAGGTATGGCCCTGGCCGTCCAGCACGAATTCGACCAGCATGCCCTCCTCGACCAGCACCGGCGCCAGCACCGGCAGCAGCCAGGTGGCGAGGCTGTCGTTGTTGACGGCCAGCGTCACCCGCACCGGGCCGGGATCGTCGCGCTGCTCGGCGAAGAACTCGTCCTCGAGCAGGGCGCGGCGGCGCAGGAATTGCAGCAGGCGCATGCCCGGCGCCGTCGGCCGGCACGGCCGTGCACGCACCAGCAGCGGCACGCCCAGGTCCTGCTCGAGGGCGGCGATGCGTTGCGATACGGCCGATGGCGTCACGTTCAGGCGCACGGCGGCCTGCTCCAGGCTGCCGCTATCGACGGCGGCCAGGAACGCCTCGCTGCGGCGCGGATCGATGTTCATTGGATTAGCCGAATTTAATCAAGGTTAGATTTCATTAATATAATTGATGAGAACCTGCCCGTGCGGCAAGCTGTCCCCGATTCAAGCCATCCTGGGAACAGCATCATGTTTTCGCACACCATTTTCTTGCAGGGACTCGGCCTGGGCGCCAGCCTGATCATGCCCATCGGCGCCCAGAACGCGCACGTCATTCGCACCGCCGTCGGCGGCCGCCACGTCGCGCTGACGGTGGCCGCCTGCGTGCTCGTCGACGTCACGCTGATCGCAATCGGCATGGCCGGCTTCGGCGCGCTGGTCGAATCCTCGTCCGGCCTGCTGGCGGCGGCGCGCTGGGGCGGCGCCCTGTTCCTGCTATGGTACGGCGTGCGCTGCCTGCGTGCGGCCTGGCGCGGCGCCGGCGCGCCGGGTAGCGGGGGCGACGGCATGCGGGACGGGGCCACCCGGGCGCTGGGCGTGGTGCTGGCGATGTCCCTGCTCAATCCGCACGTCTACCTGGACACGGTAGTGCTGCTGGGCGCGGTCGGCAGCAGCCTGGCGGCGGACCACCGCGGCGCATTCGCGGCCGGCGCCATGACGGCGTCGCTGCTGTGGTTTTCGGGGCTGGGACTGGCGGCGCGGCGCTTCGCCTTCGTGCTGGCGCGGCCTGCCGTGTGGCGCGCGGTCGAGACCTTCACGGGCCTGACGATGCTGGTGCTGGCGGCGCTGCTGCTGCGCGCCGCCTGAGGAGAAGCGGGACAGGTAGTCCCGCGGCCTTCACTTCTGGGTCAGGATCCACTTGGCCAGCGTCGCGGCCTCCTCGTTGCTGACCTGCGGATTGGGCGGCATCGGCACCGGGCCCCACACGCCCTGGCTGCCCTTCTGGATCTTTTGCGCCAGGCGCTCGGCGGCGCCCGCGTCCTTGGCGTACTTGGCCGCGACGTCCTTGTAGGCCGGGCCCACGATCTTGTTCGACACGGCATGGCACGCCATGCAGTTCCTGGCCTTGGCCAGGTCGGGACTGGCGAGCGCGCCCTGGGCGGTGGCGGCCAGCGCGAACGCGGCGAGCAGCATGATCCGGATCTTCATCGTGGGGGACTCTCTTTCTTTTGTGGGAGGGGAAATCAGGCCGCCAGGGCATCCGGCGCGACCGCGTCGGCGGGCGGCTCGCCCGCCATGGCCTTGCCGGCTTCCACCGAAATCTGCAGCGGCAGCGGTACGCCGTTCTTGACGGCGGTCAGTTCGGCCAGGATCGACACCGCGATCTCGTAGGGCGTCTTGCTGCCGATATAGATGCCGATCGGGCCGTGCAGCTTGTCGACCTGTTCCGCGCTGAGGTCGAATTCGCGCAGGCGTTCGCGGCGGCGCGCATTGTTGGCGCGCGAGCCGATCGCGCCGACGTAGAAGGCTTCCGTCCTCAGCGCTTCCATCAGGGCCAGGTCGTCGAGCTTGGGGTCGTGGGTCAGCGCCACCACGGCGCTGCGGCTGTCCAGCTTCATGGCCAGCACCTGGTCGTCCGGCATCGTGTGCACCAGCTGCACGCCGGGCAGCATCCAGCTGGCGCGGTATTCCTCGCGCGGGTCGCACACGGTGACCTGGTATTCCAGGCCGACGGCGATCTGGGCCAGGAATTGCGACAGCTGGCCGGCGCCGATGATCAGCATGCGCAGGCGCGGGCCGTGGATGCTGACCAGCCGGCGCTCGTCCATGCGCAGCTGTTCGTCGGCATGGCCTTCGACCAGCTCGACGGCGCCGCTGTCCAGGTCGAGCGTGCGCCGCGTCAGCACGCGGCGCTGGGCCAGCGCCAGCAGGGCGTCGATGCGGCTGTGCGCGCCCAGCGGTTCGACCACCAGCTGGATCGTGCCGCCGCAGGGCAGGCCGAAGCGGTGCGCCTCGTCCGCCGAGATGCCGTAGGTGATGACTTCCGGCTTGCTGCGCACGATGCCATGCTCGCGCACGGCGGCGATCAGGTCGTCCTCGATGCAGCCGCCCGAGACCGAGCCGACCACGGTGCCGTCGGCGCGGATCGCCATCGTCGCGCCGACCGGGCGCGGGCTCGAGCCCCAGGTGCGCACCACCGTCACGTATTCGCAGGCATGGCCGGCGCGCAGCCAGGCGTCGCAGGCGTGCAGCACTTCGAGGTCGATACTGTCCATTCGGGTTTCCTTTCGCATTCCGGAGCCGCCCGGCGATGGCGGGGCAGGCAGGCGAATGCTAACGCAAAACGGGAAAACGGGACGGCTGGGTACGCGCCGGTCCGCCCGGCAATTGC
>DAMAFT010000145.1:0-8901 GCA_031995805.1 Massilia sp. | reverse complement strand
TAGCCGGCATGCGCGAGCGTCTGCAGCGTGCGGTGCGTATTGCTCTTGGTCAGGCCGACTTTTTCCGCCAGCACCGGAATGGTGACCGGCCGTCCGTTCTGTTCCGCGAGCGCCTCGAGCAGCATCAGGCCCTTCAGCAATGTCTTGTCCATGTCCCAGCAATCAGGATGAAACATCCATTTTACACCGCACGCCAGGACGATTTCCCACCTCACTCAATCGTTCGATCCAATCGAACGAAACGTTAAGAATTACAAAATGGACCAAACGATTCGGGCACCAGATAATTATTCGGTATTCGCATATAGATATGAGAAAAAAGATGAAAGAGAAAATCGCCTCCGGTGCAAACATCATTCCCGGCCTGCTGCTGTGCGGCGCCGTGACCTTCTCCGCCTACCTGCTGGAACACCTCGAAGTGCGCCAGTTCGGGCGCGCCTGGCTCGAAAGCCTGGTGCTGGCCATCCTGCTCGGCACCGCCATCCGCACCCTGGTGCGACTGGACGAGCGCTTCGAGCCGGGCATCCAGGTCGGCGCCAAGCTGCTGCTGGAAATCGCCGTCATGCTGCTGGGCGCATCGTTCAGCGCCAGGGCGCTGGCGGAACACGGCCTGTCCCTGATCGCCGGCATCGTGGCCGTGGTGGTGGTGGCCATCCTGGTCAGCTACGCCATCGGGCGCAGCGCCGGCCTGCCCAGCAAGATGGCCCTGCTGATCGCCTGCGGCAACTCGATCTGCGGCAATTCCGCGATCGCCGCCGTGGCCCCCGTGATCGAGGCCGACGGCAAGGACGTCGCCGCCTCGATCGCCTTCACGGCGGTGCTGGGCGTGCTGGTGGTGCTGGGCCTGCCGCTGCTGGTCGACCTGCTGGCGCTCACGCCGGTGCAGTACGGCGTATTCGCCGGTCTGACCGTGTACGCCGTGCCGCAGGTGCTGGCGGCGACCAGTTCGGTGTCGGCCACCAGCGCGCACATCGGCACGCTGGTGAAGCTGGTGCGGGTGCTGATGCTGGGTCCGGTGGTGTTCGCGCTGTCGATCCTCGGCCATGGCAGCGACCGTACCCGCCCGCCGCTGGCGAAGCTGGTGCCGTGGTTCATCGTCGGCTTCCTGCTGCTGCTCGCGCTGCGCTCGCTGGACTGGATCCCGCACGCGGTGCTGGTCCCGGCGCACGAGACCGCGAACTTCCTGACCATCATGTCGATGGCCGCGCTCGGCCTGGGCGTCGACGCGCGCAGCGTGCTGCGTGCCGGCGCCCGCGTCGCCGGGGTCGTGGTGGGGTCCCTGCTGGGGCTGGGCGCGATCAGCTACGCGCTGATCCGGCTGCTGGGGGTGTGATGTCCGCCGGCGCGTTCGCATAGCCGGACACGAAGGGCTTGCGCGCGCCGCCGGCGGGGTCGTAGACGAAGCGGTGGATGGCGCCGATGTTGCCGCCGTAGACGTGGATGCTGACCGAGACCCGGTCGTCGAAGGCATTGCTGACGCGGTGCACGTCGCCGATGGCCGGCGAGACGCAAGTTACCTCTTTCTCTTCCAGGATGGACGACATGCCGCGCGCCGTCACGCGTTCGCCGCCGCCATCGACGTCGTAGTCCTCGATGCGCTCGGCGCCGCGCAGCATGCCGATCACGCCCCACACGTGGTGGTCGTGCACCGGCGTGGCCTGCCCCGGTCCCCAGACGAAGCTGACGACGCTGAAGCGCTGCGCGGGATCCAGGTGCAGCAGGTACTGGCGGTAGAACCGCGGGTGCGGTTCGGCGTATTGCGCCGGCAGCCAGTCGTCGTGGGCGACCAGGCGGCGCATGCCTGACCCGACCGCGGCGAGCAGGGCCGGCTCATCGTTGTCGTGCGCGGCCAGCGCGGCGTCGACGGCGGCGACGAAGGTACGCAGGCGCCGATGGTGCGGATGGTGCGGATGGTGCGGATGGTGCGGATGGTGCGGATGGTCGTCCATGTTCTCTCCAAAGCGCATCGCCCCCGCGAAGGCAGGGGCGACGGGATAGCGCTTCGGCCGACAGGCCCTAGCGCGGCGCGGCCTCTCCCGCGCCCGCACGGGCCCGGGCCGCCAGCGCCTTGCGGTCCAGCTTCCCGACCGCCGTTTCCGGCAGGGCGTCCACGAAGTGTACCGCGCGCGGCACGTAGATGCGCGACAGGCTGCCGGCGACGCGCTGGCGCACGTCGTCCTCGCCCAGGTCGCTGCCCGGCCTGCGCACGACGAAGGCCACCGGGACTTCGCCCAGGTCGCGGTCGGGCGCGCCCACCACGCAGCAGCCGGCCACGCGGCTGTCGTTGGCGATCGTGCTTTCGATCAGCAGCGGCGACAGGTTCTCGCCGCCGCGGATGATCACGTCCTTGATGCGGCCCGTGATGTACAGGTAGCCGTCCTCGTCGAAGCGCCCGAGGTCGCCGGTGTGCAGCCAGCCGCCGCTGACGGCGCGGCTGGTCGCATCCTCGGCGCCGAGGTAGCCCGCCATCAGGCTGGCGCCGGCGATGCAGATCTCGCCCTCGACGCCCGGCGCGTCCGTCATCGTGTCGCGCGGCGTGCAGACGCACACCTGCTGGCGGTCCAGCACCGTGCCCACCGAACCGATGCGGCGCGCCGCCGGCGGGTTCATGGTGCTGGTGCAGGTCGCTTCCGACAGGCCGTACGACACCACCAGCGGGCAACCGAGCTTGGCCTCCACCTGGCGGTGCAGCTCCTCGGTGATCGGCGCCGAGCCGCAGCGCGCCATGCGCAGCGCGCCCAGTGCCGCCGGGCTGAACTCCTGCGCCAGCATGCGCGAATACATGGTCGGCACGCCGGTGATGATGGTCGGGCGATGGCGTTCCAGCAGCTGCGGCATCTCGTCGGCGCGGAAGCGGCTGGCGAACACGATCGCTGCGCCGGACAGCAGGGGCGCGAACAGCTGGTTGTTGACGCCGTTGGTGTGGTACACCGGCATGCAGTGCAGCAGGCGGTCCGCCGCCGACAGGCCGGTGTGGCGCACCACGCCCAGCACGTTGTTCAGCACCGCGCGCTGCGGCAGCGCGACCGCCTTGGGCCGGCCGGTGCTGCCCGACGTGAACAGCAGCAGCGCACGCGTCTCGGGCGCGGTGCCTGGCAGCGCCGCCGCGTCGCCTGCGATGCCGTCGGCATCGTCGGCGTCGTCGGCGTCGTCGGCATCAACCGCGACGATGCGCGCCGGCGCCAGCGGCAGCTCGGCCGCCAGGGCGCGGTGCTGCGCATCGACCGCGAGCCAGTGCGCATTCGCCAGTTCCAGGCGGTCGGCCACTTCCGCGGCCGGCAGGCCGGGTTCGATCACGCACGGGCACAGGCCGGCGCGCACCGCGCCCAGCAGGACCAGCACCGTGTCGAGACTGCGCTCGGCCAGGATCGCCAGCACGTCGCCGGCGCTCGCTCCGCGGGCGCGCCACTGCGCCGCGCGGCGCGCCGTGGCGGCGTCGAGTTCGGCGTAGCTCAGGGAGCGCGTGCCGTCGGTGACGGCCGGCAGCGCGCTGATGCCGGGCAGGCGCCAGTAGCGCGCGAAAGCATCGGACAGGGTTGCCGGAACCTCCGGCATGTCGAGGATGGTGGGAACGTCCATGGCATTACCTCAAAACGATGGCGGCATCGGCCTCGAAGCGGCCGTCCGGGTCGAGCGCGCGCAGCGCTTCCTGCTCGCGCGCGGTAGGCAGGGGCGTCGGCGCGGCGCCCTCGGCGTCGAAGGCGAAGCCGGTGCGCTCGCGCACTTCCTCCAGGCTGGATTCCGGATGCCAGGATTGCAGCGCCAGGCGCCCTTCCTTCTTGACGAACACGGCGATCGGCGTCACCACGCCGTGCATGCCGCCCCACGACGTCAGAAAATCGAGCTTTTCGACCAGGGTGCGGCGCGAATGCTCGGTGCGCCAGGTGCAGGCGCGCCTTGCGGTCGGCAGCATGACAGCGCCGCCGCCGCCGCCCGGCAGGCGCACCTTCGGATGCGCCCAGTCGCCGATGCAGGAGTTGTTGGCGCAGCCGGCGCCGTCGATCTGGGCCGCGCCCAGGAAGGTCAGGTCCATGCGCCCGCGCGTGCACAGGTCGTAGAAATCCTCGTTGGCGAAGATCGACGCGCTGCCTTCGGCCAGCACCGGGTCGGAACTGGAAATGGGGATCTTCGACGGCTCGGGATCGACCCCGCCGGCCACGTTGATGTAGACGAAGTCCCAGTCGTAGGCGCGCTTGGCCATCAGGCAGGCGAGCATCGGCAGCGTCGAATTGACGCCGCTGAACGTGATCTCGTCGGGCCGGATGAAGCGGGCCAGGTTGGTGACGATATAGGAAAAACCGGACCAATGTTCATGCATCATCTCTGCTCCTTGCTTCGGGCGCCTGTGCCAGGTGCGCGTCGAGCGCGCCGGGCTCGCCCGACAAATAGGCCTCCACCGCGGGATAGTCGATCTCGTAGCGCGGCCAGCACGATCCCGGCCAGGCCCCGTTCGGGACGATGGCGTAGGCCTCGACCATGAAGTACGGGACCACCGTCAGCTCGGGCTGGCGCGAGAAGTCCTCGTCCGCGACTTCCTCGGCCACCACCAGCACGCTGCGCGCGGCGCGGCTGAGGATGCGGTCCCAGTGGTAGGTGCCGTCGATGCGCACGTTGCCGTGGCGGTCGACCGCGCTGGCGTGGATGATCGTGTAGTCGGGCGCGATGGCCGGGATGACGTAGGTCTCCTGGCCGCTGCCGTACGGATCGACGATACTCTTCCAGTTGTTGACCTTGACCAGGTCGCTGCCGTGCAGGCCGCCGCAGGGCTGGAACGGCACGCCGAAGGCGGCCGCGCGCAGGCCGGCGGTGAGGCTGGCGCAGGCGTGTTCTTCCAGTTCCAGGCGGCCGCTCTCGACCGCCTTGCGGTAGTGCGGGGCCAGGCCGAAATTGCCTTCCATCGCCACGATGCCGCAACGGGCGCGCGTGGCGACGCCGGCCCGGCACAGGATGTCGATGTCGTAGCCGGGCGACTGCTTGACGATCTCGATGCCGCGCTTTTCCTGGCGAATCAGCTCGCGCACGACGGCGAACGGGCCGCGGTGCAGGAAGCTGCCGCCCAGGCCGAGCGACGCGCCGTCCGGTATGCGCGCGACCAGCTCGCGCAACGATGTCCTCTTGTTCTTGCTTGCGAATCCGGATGCCATGGTTCCTCCTAGGATGGGCGCTTGGCCGCTGCCGCGGCCGCGCTGCGGTAGGCGGCGATGCGCGCCTTCAGGCCCGGCGCGGCGGCCGAGCGCACCAGCGCGGCCAGGTCGGCATCGGCCTGTTCGCCGTCCAGCGTACGGTACAGCAGCGCCAGCGCCTCGGGCGGCAGGAAGGATGCGCGCGCGGCCTCGCCGGCGAGCGTCGCCGCCCAGTCGGTGGGGTCGACGACGGCGTCGACGAAGCCGTTGGCGCGCGCCTGTTCGGCGTCGAACGTGGCGCTGGTTTCCAGCAGGCGCCGCGCCTCGGCCGCGCCGACGATGCGCGCCAGGCGCGCTGTGCCGAGCACCAGGCCGAACTGCAGGCCCGGCATGCGGAAGGTGGCGCCGGGCGCCGCGTGGCGCCGCTTGCAGGCGCCGAACAGGTCGACGCCGGCGCCGAAGTTCTTCCCGTGCGCGAAGGCGACGGTCTGGAACGGCGCGCTCGCGATCCGGTTCAGCAGCATCTCGATGCGGATGAAGCGCAGCACCAGGTCGCCCTCGCTCTGGCCCTCGACTTCCGACATGTCGAAGCCGGCGCTGAAGCAGCGGCCCTCGCCGGCGAAGCTCACCAGCGGCACCCGCGCCGCCGCCGCCTCGTCCAGCGCGGCGAGCAGTTCCTCGACGATGCCGGCCGACAGCGCATTCAGTTTATCGGGCCGGCACAGGGTAATGGCCCAGTGCCCGTCCCCGCGGTCGATGGCGATGTCGCTCATGCCGCCACCTTGCGGCCGCCGATGGGCACCAGCAGTTCGTCGTTGTGTTCGCCGAGCGCCGGCGGCCGGCGCCGGATCGACGGTCCCACGCCATCCATGCGCACCGGCGAACCAAAGGTTTTGGTGCGCACGCCGTTCGGCAGGTCGACCGGCTGCACCCAGCCCATGTGCTCGACCTGCTCGTCGGCCAGCACCTGCGAATACGTGTTGATCGGCGCGCACGGCACGCCGGCGGCGCGGAAGCGTTCCAGCCACGTTGCCGCATCGGCATCGGCGAAGATCGCCTCGAGCAGGTCGCGCAGCGCGACCTGGTGCTGGGCGCGCAGCGTCGGGGTGGCGAAGCGCACGTCGCTGGCCAGGTCGGGCCGGCCGACCACGTTGCACACCGCATTCCACAGCGCGTTGTTCCCGGCCGCCATGCCGAAGTAGGTATCGCGCGCCTTGAACGCCTGGTACGGGGCGTTGCGCGGGTGCGCCGAGCCGAGCTTGGCCGGATCGCGCCCGGTGCCGAAATATTCCGAGGTCTGCAGCGCCGCGATGGCCAGCGTCGCGCCCAGCATCGGCACGTCGATGTGCGTGCCCTGCCCGGTCTGCGCCACCGCGCGCAGCGCCGCCGTCACCGAGAACGCGGCATACAGGCCGGCGCAGAAGTCGGCCAGCGGCACGCCGCACTTGACCGGCGCGCCGCCCGGCTCGCCGGTGATGCTCATGATCCCGCTCATCGCCTGCACGGTGAGATCGAAGCCGCCCTCGCCCGCGCGCGGGCCGGTCTGGCCGTAGGCCGAGATCGAGCAATACACGATGCGCGGCACCAGCTGCTTCACCTGCTCGTAGCCGAGACCCAGGCGCGCCATGACGCCGGGGCGGTTGTTCTCGATGAGGACGTCCGCCGTGGCGATCAGCTGCAGCGCCTGCTCGATGCCAGCCGGATCCTTGAGGTCGATGGTGACCGAACGCTTGTTGCGGTTGAGCGAGGCGAAGTTCTCGCTGTAGCCGTCCGAGATCGGCGGCCAGGCGCGCAGCGTGTCGCCACCATCGGGATGCTCGACCTTGATCACGTCCGCCCCCATGTCCGCCAGCAGCATGCCGCAATACGGTCCGGCGGCGACGTTGCAGAACTCGATGACCCTGATGCCATGCAATGGTTGATCCATTTCCGCTCCTCTTCTCCAGTGAATTCGGGCGCGCCGACCAGAAAAATCCGCACGCCGTCGATTTGTGCTTGACTCGATTGTGCGTCGGTGCGAGGATTTTGTAAACCAAATTTTGGTACATGAGTCCCATATTTTGGGATTACGTAAAACATAAAGGAGACGGTGATGGACACGAATGCGGAAAAGCGCCCCGGCGCCGGAGCGGTGCTGCGGGTGGTCAGCGGTAACTTCCTCGAGATGTACGATTTCATGGTGTACGGCTTCTACGCCTCGGCGATCGCCAAGGCGATGTTCCCCAGCGATAACGAGTTCGTCTCGCTGATGCTGTCGCTGATGACCTTCGGCATGGGCTTCCTGATGCGCCCGGTGGGCGCGATCGTGCTCGGTTCCTACATGGACGTGCACGGCCGCCGCGCCGGCCTGGTGCTGACGCTGACGCTGATGTCGATCGGCGTCCTCCTGATCGCACTGACGCCGAGCTACGCCACGATCGGCGTCGCGGCGCCGATCCTGGTCATCATCGGCCGCCTGCTGCAGGGCTTCTCGGCCGGCGCGGAATCGGGCGGCGTGTCGGTCTACCTGTCGGAAATCGCGCCGCCGGGCAAGCGCGGTTTCTGGGTCTCGTGGCAATCGGCCAGCCAGCAGATCTCGGTGCTGACCGCGGCCGTGCTGGGCGTGGCACTCGGCTCGATGCTGACGCCTGCGCAAATGGACGACTGGGGCTGGCGCATCCCGTTCCTGTTCGGCTGTTCGATCGTCCCGGTCCTGTTCTGGATCCGCCGCTCGCTGCAGGAATCGAACACCTTCAAGGCGCAGAAGCGCCAGTCCACCGGCGAAGTCTTCAAGTCGCTGGCAGCGAACTGGAAGATCATCCTGTGGTCGACCATGCTGGTGACGCTGACCAGCGTCATGTTCTACCTGATCACGGCCTACACGCCGACCTTCGGCAAGAACGTGCTGGGGCTGAAATCGATCGAGGCGTTCTGGGTGACGAGCTGCGTGGCGCTGGTCACCTTCACCATGATCCCGACCATGGCAGCGGTGTCGGACCGCGTGGGACGCAAGCCGATGCTGGTGGGGGCGTCGCTGACCATCGCCCTGGTCGCGTATCCCGCGATGAGCTGGCTGGTTGCGGCGCCGAGCTTCGGGGCGCTGCTGCTGGTGGAAGCGGGGTTCGCGGTGCTGTATGCGACTTACCAGGCGTCGCTGGTGGTCACGCTGACCGAGGTCATTCCGGCGAATGTGCGCGGGACCGGGTTTTCGCTGGCGTATAGCCTGTCGCAGGCGATCTTCGGCGGGTTTACGCCGGCGATTTGCATGGGGCTGATCCATGCGACGGATAACAAGGCGATGCCGGGGGCGTGGCTGGCGGCAGGGGCGGTGCTGGCACTGGTGGCGACGTTGGTGATTGTGCCGGGGAGGCCGTCGCGGGAGGATGGGATGGGAGTGGCGGTGGTGAGGTGATTGCCGAGGAGGCTGCGGTAAAGTCGGGGCAGGAGGCTTACATGGATGGTTCGCGTAAGCCTTTTTTGATAGGTCTTCGTGAAGTCGAAATCTGCACCAACGGATTATGAGTCCGCAAAAATCGCTATTCAGGCGCGTTGATCAATGTTGAAGATTTCTGCAAATTCCTTAAAAATCATAGCCTTATGATTTTTACGTGGTCTATTGGTGTTGATGAGAGTTAATTGATATACTCGAAATTCACTTACACAGCCGTTACATGGAACTCATCAACGGGCAAGGACACAGCAACGAATGTCGAGAGTAAAACTGACAGCAGGCCGCATCGAGGCCTGAATCGACTACGGTTTCATAGACAGTCCTGAGCCATAATTCTAGGGTTAAGGA
>DAMAFT010000144.1:0-8960 GCA_031995805.1 Massilia sp. | reverse complement strand
CACCGAGGTGACGATGGTCGGGATGCGCGCCTCGTGCCAGCCGTAGCCGGTGTTCAGGATGGTGGCGCCGGCCGCTTCCAGAGCGCGGGCGCTCTCGACGATCTCGTCCCAGGTATTGCCGCCCTCGACCAGGTCGAGCACCGAGTGCCGGTGCATGACGATGAATTCGCGCCCGACGGCGGCGCGGATGCGGCGCACGATCTCCACGGCCAGGCGCATGCGGTTGCCGATGGCGCCGCCCCAGCGGTCGGTGCGGCGGTTGGTGCGCGCGCACAGGAACTGGTTGATCAGGTAGCCTTCGCTGCCCATCACCTCGACGCCGTCGTAGCCGGCGCGCTGCGCCAGGCGTGCGCAGCGCACGTAGGCGGCGATGGTCTTCTCGATGCCGCGCTCGTCCAGCGCCTTCGGCCTGAACGGCGAGATCGGCGACTTCAGGTTCGAGGCCGACACCACCAGCGGCTGGTAGCCGTAGCGCCCCGCGTGCAGGATCTGCAGCAGGATCTTGCCGCCCTCCTCGTGCACGGCGCGCGTCACGCGGCGGTGGTTGAGCACGTCGCCGGCCATGTTCAGCGTCCCGCCGAACGGCAGCAGCCAGCCCTGGCGGTTCGGCGAAATCCCGCCGGTAACGATCAACCCGGCCCCGCCGCGCGCGCGCTCGCGGTAGAACGCCGCCAGCTTGCCGTAGTGGTAGAAACGGTCTTCGAGCCCGGTATGCATCGACCCCATGATCACGCGGTTCCTGAGCGTGGTGAAGCCGAGGTCGAGCGGGGCGAGCAGGTGCGGATATGGCGTGGTGTCGGGCATCGGTCGAGGCGCAAAAAAAACAATCCCGGCATTACACCGGGATTCGCTGGAGCCGTGCCTCTAAACGGCGTTACACCGGATAGCTCTCGGGCGAGCGCAGTTCGGCGAACTGCTCGATGCTGCCGATGCGCACCACGACCGGGTTCAGGCTGGCTTGCGGCGACATCGAGCGCCAGGCGAATTTCCATTCCTTTTCGCGCGCTTGGGCGATGGGGGCCGAGAAGGCCTGGCCCAGGCGCGAGCGGATGCCGTATTCGACCGGGCCGTCGATGCCGGCCCAGTTGGGCAGCGTGCGCTGCACGGCGCGGTGCAGGCGCTCGCCGAATTCTTCGCTGTTGTGGATGACCAGGCAGCTGTCGGCCGGGCCGAGCATGTCGAACAGGTCGCGGTCCCAGGCGCTGGAAAAGCTCAGCGTCAGGAAGCCGCCGGACGGGGCCAGGCGGAACTGGCCGGCGGACAGGGCCTGTTCCAGTTCGGAACGCATGCCGTAGCGGTGCAGGGTGGGAGGGCGTTGGTAGTCTTGCATGATGGTCTCGATTCGGATTCGGTAAGTGGAGTCGGCGCCCGTCACCGCACGACGTTCGGATAGTCGTGCATGTGGATGCGCATGTAGCGGAACGAGACGAACACTTCGCGCAGCAGGAACACGAAGCTGGCGATCAGGGCGACCATCGCCAGCACGAACATGCCGGCGATGTACTTGTCGAGCTGGATGTCGGTGGTGTCGCCCAGGAACAGGCAGGCGATCACCAGGCAGACGAGGAAGCCGCAGATGGTGCTGCCGGTCAGCGCGTAGTTGATCAGCTGCCAGCGCTGGTACAGCACGTCCAGCTCCTCGCGGCATTCGGCATCCGGTCCCTTGCGCAGCTCGTCGCGCAGCACGCGGGTGCGGTCGATGATGCGCGCCAGGCGGTTCATCAGCACCGTGAGCTTGGTCGCCACGCCGGTCAGCAGGAAGACGGGCGCGATCGCCAGTTGGATGATATGGCCGATGTCGCTGATCTGGATGTTCATTCGCGGGCTTGCTTCGTCGTGATGGGTAGGTTGGCAACAGTGTAGCAGCGCGCCCGCCTCACTCGAAACGGCCGTGGCGCTTGAATTGCTCGGTGGCGCCGACCAGGGCGCGCGCGATGCCGGTTTCCAGCGCGCCGTGGCCGGCGTCCGGGATCATGCGCAGGCGCGAGCCGGGCCAGGCCTGGTGCAGGCGGTACGCCGACAGCGGCGGGCAGATCACGTCGTAGCGGCCCTGCACGATCACCGCCGGCAGGTGGGCGATGCGCCCGGCGTCGCGCACCAGCTGGTCGTCTTCCAGGAAACCGCCGTTGGCCATGTAGTGCGACTCGAGCCGGCCGACGCCCAGGTCGAGCGTGTCGGACGGGTGTTCCTCTTCCTGCGGCAGCAGGAACACGCGGCGGCCCTCGAAGCGGCTCCAGGCGCGCGCCGCCGGCCAGTACTGGGCCGGATCGTCGCACAGCAGGCGCCGGGTATAGGCCGCCAGCAGGTCGCCGCGCTCCTCGGGCGGGATCGGCGCGACGAATTCCTCGTACAGCTCGGGATAGAACCAGCGCATGCCGTACAGGAAGAAGTCGATTTCTCCGGGCGTGCACAGGAAGATCCCGCGCAGCACGAAGCCCAGGCAGCGCTGCGGGTGGGCCTGGCCGTACGCCAGCGCCAGCGTGGAACCCCAGGAGCCGCCGAACACCAGCCAGCGCTCGATGCCGAACATGGCGCGCAGGCGCTCGATGTCCTCGATCAGCAGTTGGGTCGTGTTGTTGCGCCACTCGCCCAGCGGGGTCGACTTGCCGGCGCCGCGCTGGTCGAACAGGATCACGCGGTAGGCGGCCGGGTCGAAGAAGCGGCGGTGCTGCGGCGACAGGCCGGCGCCGGGACCGCCGTGCAGGAACACGACGGGGATGCCGTTCGGGTTGCCCACCTCTTCCCAGTAGATCGTGTGCAGTTCGTCGACGGCCAGCATGCCGTGGCGGTTCGGGAGGATGGGCGGGTACAGCGACGGGGGCATGGCGGTCATGGCGGTCCTGGGAACGGATGGGCGACAGCCGATTGTAGCCGCCCGGCCGCCCTAAAAAAAGGTGTTCAGTCCCTGGCGTACCGTGTAGTCGTCGTCCACGCCCAGCAGCAGCTGCCAGCGGTCGAAGGTCGTGCACGGGTGCGAGATGCCGCAGCCGACCAGGTCGCCCACCGCCAGCAGCTCGCGCAGCGGCCCCTCGGGCAGCGACAGGTAGGCGTGCTGGTCGTTCATCTTGACGATCGCGCAGCCTTCCGGCAGGGGCTGCGGCGTGCCGGGACCGGGACGGTGGCGATACAGCGCCACCGGCAGGCCGGCATCGTGCGAGGCGTCGCGCTTGCCCATCGACAGGATCGCCAGGCCAGGCTCTGGACGCGACAGCACCACGCTCCAGACTTCCAGCGCCGGGCGCAGGCCGGCGCCGGGATCGACGCCCTCGCGCACGTCGAGTTCGGCGATCGCGTCCAGGTACATGCCGTGGTCGCTGGTCACGTAGCAGCCGCTGCGCAGCACGACGCGGAGCGGCCGCGACAGGCCGGGCAGGTCGCGCAGGCCGCGCGCCACCAGGTCGAAATAGGCCGAGCCGCCGGCCGTCACCAGCACCTCGCCGGCGCCGAACAGGCCTTCGTCGTCGGCTTCGCGCACCAGTGCGCCCAGGTCGGCCACGAAGGCGGCGACGGCGCGCAGGTCGGCGGCGCGGTCGTCGGACACCAGCAGGCCCTCGTAGCCCTCGAAGCCGGCCAGCGCCAGGCCGGGCGCATGCTCGACGGCGCGCGCGACCGTCAGCGCCGCCTCCTTGGTACGGCAGCCGGCGCGCTTGCCGCCCAGACCCAGCTCGACCAGCACCGGCAGCGGGCGCGCCGGCGGCTGCGCGGCGACTTCCTCGGCCAGGCGCGCCACCCCGGCCAGCGAATCGGCCAGCACGACGCATTCGAAGTCGGGATCGTCGTGCAGCAGCCGCAGCACGGCGCGCACGTCGCTGCGCGCCACCAGCTCGTTGGCCAGGAGCGCGCGGCGCACGCCGAAGCGGTGCGCCACCTGCACCTGCACGGCGTTGGCCAGCGTGATGCCCCAGGCGCCGTGGGCGAGCTGGGCGCCGAACAACTGCGGGCACATCGTCGTCTTGCCGTGCGGCGCCAGCGATACCCCGTGGCGCGCGCAGAAGTCGCGCATCCACGCCAGGTTGTGGCGCACCACGGACGTCTTGAGCACGGCCACCGGATAGCTGGTGTCGCCGTGCAGCACGTTCCAGCCCTGCACGCCGAGCGCACCCTGGCGCAGCGGCGCCGCGATGGCCAGGCCCTTGGTACCGGGCGGCAGCAGTTGGTCTTCGAGGCCGGACAGGGCGAGGCCGCCGGGCAGCAAGGGGTTCATGTCATTCGTCTCCAGCGCCGCGATGGCGCGTCAGTGCATCCTGCAGGTCGACCCGCAGCAGGCCGGGCGTGGGCATCGTCCCCTTCGATCCCGGGGTGCGGAAGACGCCCGGCACGATGCCGTCCTGCTGCAGCTGGAGCAACAATTCGTCCAGCAGCGCGTCCAGGCCGAATGCCTGCGGCGCGTAACCTTCCCATTCGAACTCGGCGCACAGCTGCGCGAACTCGCGCTGCGGCCACATCGCGAACACGAGGGTGCCGTCGTCCTTCGCGGCCAGCGCCCAGCCGTTGCGGTACAGGCCCCACGCGACGCCGCTCCGCGCCACGCTCTTCACAAAGTATTCGTAGCGCTGCGGCGCGGGCAGCCGCACCGTTTCCTTCACCTGTTCCGCATCGATTGTCATCGCTGTCTCCGCCGGGCCCGGCGGCCGTCGTCGCCCAGAGGATACGCCAAGCGGGCGGCGGTGCGGCGCAACCTTCACTCCTCGTCGCCAAGCAATTGCTCCAGGCGGCGGGGATAATGGTTCAGGAAGTCGCGCGTGATCGCGTAATGCTCGGTGTCCTCGTAGGCCACTTCCGCGATGCCGGTGGCGTCGAAGCCCAGGATTTTCGCGCGCGGATAGGCCAGCAGGATCGGCGAATGGGTGGCGATGATGAATTGCGCGCCGCGCTTGACCAGGTCGTCGATCAGCGCCAGCGCCGCCAGCTGGCGGTTCGGCGACAGCGCCGCCTCGGGTTCGTCCAGCAGGTACAGTCCGTTGCCCTCGAAACCCTGCATGACCTTGATGAAGGCTTCGCCGTGCGACTTCAGGTGCATGCCGGGCGAAGGCGGCGAACCGGGTTCCTTGGCCACCTCGTCCTGGTGGGTGAACACATTGAACAGGCTTTCGGCGCGCAGGAAATAGGAAAAGCGCGGCAGGCGCCAGCCCTTCGCCACCCGCAGCACGCGGTGCAGCGGCGAGACCTCCTGCTGGGCGCGATGAACATGGCGCGTGCCGCCTTCGGCCGGCAGGCCCAGCGCCACCGCGATCGCCTCCAGCACCGTCGACTTGCCGGCGCCGTTTTCCCCCACGAAGAAGGTCACGTCGGGATGCGGCACGAGCAGGCCCATGGCGCGCACGGCCGGGATATCGAAAGGATAGCGCCCGTAGTCGATGTCGGCGCGCGGGTCGATCTGGACCGAGCGCAGGTAGGGCTTGGCGGCGAGGGGCATGGCGACTCCGGACGATCCGTGGAATCAAAAAAACGCCGTCCCCGCGTGGGCAGGGACGGCGTCGTCAGGCTTTGCGGTAAAACAATCTTACTGCATGTGCTGCCCGCCGTTGATGGCGATGTTGGCGCCGGTCACGAACGCCGCCTCGTCCGAGGACAGGTAGGCGACCAGGCCCGCCACTTCTTCCGGCTTGCCCAGGCGGCCCATCGGGATCTGCGGCAGGATCTTCGATTCCAGCACTTCGCTCGGGATGTCGGTGACCATCTTGGTGCCGATATAGCCCGGCGAGATGGTGTTCACGGTCACGCCCTTGCGCGCCACTTCCAGCGCCAGCGCCTTGGTGAAGCCGTGGATGCCGGCCTTGGCCGCCGAATAGTTGGTCTGGCCGAAGGCGCCCTTCTGGCCGTTGACCGACGAGATGTTGATGATCCGGCCCCAGCCGCGCTCGACCATGCCGTCGGCGACCGGCTTGGTCATGTTGAACACGGAATCCAGGTTGGTCTTCATGACCGCGTCCCAATTGACCTTGTCCATCTTTTTGAAGGTCATGTCGCGCGTGATACCCGCATTGTTGACCAGCACGTCGACCGGGCCGACGTCCTGCGCCACCTTGGCCACGCAGGCCTGGGCCGAATCGTAGTCGGACACGTCGCATTCGTAGGCCTTGAAGTCGTGGCCCTGCTCGCGCATCGACGCCAGCCAGCCCTCGGCCTTCTTGCTGCCGGGCGAGTACGTCGTCACGACGCTGTAGCCGAGTGCCGCCAGTTTGATGCAGATCGCTTCGCCGAGGCCACCCATGCCGCCGGTCACTAATGCCACTCTAGCCATTTGTCTTCTCCTGTTTTTCACTGCTGTGGTTCGAAATATCCTGGATTGCTGCCCGTGCGGCCGGCGCTCAGCGCTCGACCGCCAGCGCCACGCCCATGCCGCCGCCGATGCACAGGCTGGCCAGCCCCTTCTTGGCGTCGCGGCGCACCATCTCGTGCAGCAGCGTGACCAGCACGCGCGCGCCGGAAGCGCCGATCGGGTGTCCCAGCGCGATGGCGCCGCCGTTGACGTTGATCTTCGACGTATCCCAGCCCATCTGCTTGTTGACGGCGACGGCCTGGGCAGCGAAGGCTTCGTTGATTTCCATCAGGTCGACGTCTTCGTGGGTCCAGCCGGCCTTTTCCAGGCACTGCTTGACGGCCGACACCGGGCCCATGCCCATGATGGCCGGGTCCAGGCCGGTCAGCGCATAGGCCTTGACCGTCGCCAGCGGGGCCAGGCCGAGTTCCTTGGCCTTCGAGGCCGACATCATGATCACGGCGGCGGCGCCGTCGTTCAGGCCCGAGGCGTTGCCGGCGGTGACGCTGCCTTCCTTGTTGAAGGCCGGGCGCAGGCTGGACAGGCCGTCCAGCGTGGCGCCGTGCTTCGGATACTCGTCGGTGTCGAACACGACGGTGCCCTTCTTGGAGACGATCTCGACCGGAACGATCTCGTCCTTGAACTTGCCCTCTTTCTGGGCGGCCTCGGCCTTCAGCTGCGACTGCAGCGCGAATTCGTCCTGCTCGGCGCGCGACACCTCGAACTTCTTGGCGACGTTCTCGGCGGTGACGCCCATGTGGTACTGGTTGTACACGTCCCACAGGCCGTCGACGATCATGGTGTCGGTCAGCTTGGCGTCGCCCATGCGGAAACCGTCGCGCGAGCCGTTCAGCACGTGGGGCGAGGCGCTCATGTTTTCCTGGCCGCCGGCGATCACGATCGAGGCGTCGCCGGCCCTGATGGCCTGGGCCGCCAGGTGGGTGGCGCGCAGGCCCGAGCCGCACACGACGTTCAGGGTCGAGGCCGGCACGCTCTGCGGCAGGCCGCTCTTGATGACGGCCTGGCGCGCCGGGTTCTGGCCGGCGCCGGCGGTCAGCACCTGGCCCATGATGACTTCGCTGACCGAGGCCGGGTCGATGCCGGTCTTGGCCAGCAGGTGCTTGATCACCGTGGCGCCCAGTTCGGTGGCGGGAATCTTGGCGAGCGTGCCCCCGAATTTGCCGATTGCGGTTCGGCCGGCGGCCACGATTACGACGTCTTCCATATCAATCTCCGGTAACCCGGCCCCAGCGGCCGGGGTTCAATGATGGACAGCCCTGCTGTCGACATGCCGGCCCGCGCGCATGCGGTTGATTTGGAAATTTTCCTCATGCTTGGACCGAAGCCAACAATGTTATCTACTTCACATTGCGAATGTTTAAGCAAAATCAATCTTATCAGCTTATTCAAGAAAACGACCGAAGATTTGGGGCAATTGTGTTATTGCAGAGCATGTTTTTTTGCTTCCATTTTTACGCCTGGAAACAGGCATTGCCGACCATAAGCACGGTTGGCGAACCTTTCCCGTTTTAATAAATTTCACAGTAGAATGCTCGGGCTAGCGCCCAACCACATTCCCTATGACACATAGCCCGAGCTCCCTGCCCATCGAGATCAAGATATCCACGGTCGTGGCCATTTCGACCATTCTGCATTCGGCCGATCCGGTGGCGATCGATGCCGCGCTGAAGCAGATGACGGGAGGCGTGTCGGACTTCTTCGAGGACGAGTTCGCCGTCATCGATGTCGCGGGGATCGCCGACGAGGCGGCCCAGCTCGACTGGGAAGCGCTGGTCGCCCTGCTCAAGCGCTACCGCCTGAACGCCGTGGCCGTGCGCGGCGCGCCGCCCGCGCTGCACGACGTGATCCGCGCCCACGACCTGTTCCTGGACGACGGCTCGGGCGCGCATGCGCGCCCGCAGGCCGACGGCGAGGCACCGGCCGCCGCACCGGCGCCGGCAGCACCCGCCGCATCCGCGCCCGCCGCGGCGGCGCCGACCCCGGCCCCGGCCGTACCGGCCTTCACGCCGGCCGTGGTCATCGATACCCCGGTGCGCGCCGGCCAGCGCATCTATGCGCGCGGCACCGACCTGATCGTCACCGCGGTGGTCAACAACGGCGCCGAACTGATCGCCGACGGCAGCATCCACGTGTACGCGCCGCTGCACGGCCGCGCGCTGGCCGGCGCCTCCGGCAATGCCGGGGCGCGCATCTTCGCGATGCAGCTCGCGCCCGAGCTGGTCTCGATCGCCGGCGTCTACCGCACCTTCGACGAAGGCGTGCCGCCCGACCTGGCGCGCCAGCCGGTACAAATCCGTTTGGTCGGCGACCGAATCGATATATCATCGCTGGGTTCGGCGAGTCGCAGCTGAACCCCCCGGATCTTTCAGCACTCCCAGAACTGAAAAGGACTCAGATCTTTCATGGCAAGAATTATTGTTGTAACGTCCGGCAAGGGCGGTGTGGGCAAGACCACTTCGAGCGCCAGCTTCTCGACCGGCCTGGCGCTGCGCGGCCACAAGACGGCGGTGATCGACTTCGACGTCGGCCTGCGCAACCTCGACCTGATCATGGGTTGCGAGCGCCGCGTCGTCTACGACCTGGTCAACGTGATCAACCGCGAAGCCAGCCTGACCCAGGCATTGATCAAGGACAAGCACTGCGACAACCTGTTCATCCTGCCGGCCTCGCAGACGCG
>DAMAFT010000143.1:0-8968 GCA_031995805.1 Massilia sp. | reverse complement strand
GCTCATATAAAGTATAGTCTGAAAGCAATTTAAAGAAAGGCTTTTTCGTAAATCGTTTCACCTTAGCCAAAACATGATCCATTTCACTAACCCCCTTCGATAAAAGTATAATTATTTATACGATAGGCCGTTTGAATTATTACCTCACTCGGCTTCTTATACCTATTACGACTAATTAAAAAAACAGCTGTTCCATTCTTTGTGGAGATGTTATAAAACTCATATCCAAAAATTAAGAACAATGGATTAAAGTACAAAGCTTGAGACAGGAAGGTAAAAACAAAAAGTACACCGTACACAAATCCGAGCGTCTCCCAATTAGCCACGCTAAGCGCAACAAAAAAATAACCTAAGTAACTGGGAAGAAAACTATTATTTGCATGCTCTATACTTGCAACCTCATCCCTACCAAAAGAATCTTTACCTAACTTAGAGCTTAAAATTATACTAACCCAAGTAGAGATCAATGGTATGAGAAGATATGTCAAATATGAAATAATATTTGGAATTTTTTCAAAAAATATTTTTAAATTTGAATTTCCCAAAAAATATCCCAAGGTATAGCCTTTTTGAACCAAAAAAATAATAACAAGCAATGATGTCGCATTAAAAGTTAACACAATGCGAAACGCCAGATTAATCATACATACCTCCAAAGCATGCATTTACACAAAAGCTCATTGTTAACGATATGCATTTCTAGGCTTCATAAATCCAACTCAAATAATTAATTGAAGTTCCATCCAACCACTCAGAATCAAAAAAATATTCCAATATTATGCTCTAATATTTTTTTCAAAAAATATCACTTTTCCACTAATTTGTTTCAGCAAATAAACCAAGCGAAACATTTTCAAAGAACGTACGCGACACGCATAAAAAAACCCAGCCTGATAAGGCTGGGTTTTTTACGAAGACACTAATGTTTTTTAGCTATTAGACATTGAACAGGAAGTTCAACACATCCCCATCCTTGACGACATATTCCTTGCCTTCCGCCCGCATCTTGCCCGCTTCCTTGGCGCCGCTTTCGCCCTTGAGCGCGATATAGTCGTCGAAGGAAATGGTCTGCGCACGGATGAAGCCGCGTTCGAAGTCGGTGTGGATCACGCCGGCCGCCTGCGGGGCGGTGGCGCCGATCGGCACGGTCCAGGCGCGCACTTCCTTCACGCCGGCGGTGAAGTAGGTCTGCAGGCCCAGCAGCTTGAACGCGGCGCGGATCAGGCGATCCAGGCCCGGCTCGTCCATGCCCATGTCGTTCAGGAAGTCGACCTTGTCGGCATCGTCCATCTCGGCGATTTCGGACTCGATCGCGGCGCAGATGGCGACGATCGGGGCGTTCTGCTTGTTGGCGAACTCGGTCAACTGGTCCAGCAGCGGATTGTTGGTGAAGCCGGTGTCCGACACGTTGGCCACGAACATCGCCGGCTTGGCGGTGATCAGGTGCAGCGGATAGATGATGGCCATCTCTTCCTTGTCCAGGCCCATGGTGCGCACCGGCTGGCCTTCGTTCAGGTGCGGCATCAGGCGCTCCAGCAGGGCGACCAGCTTGGCCGCGTCCTTGTCGCCCGAGCGCGCCTTCTTCTGCTCGCGGTGGATGGCTTTCTCGACGGTGCCCATGTCGGCCAGCGCCAGTTCGGTCTGGATGACTTCGATGTCGTCGATCGGGCTGACCTTGCCGGCCACGTGGATCACGTTCGGGTCTTCGAAGCAGCGCACCACGTTGACGATGGCGTCGGTCTCGCGGATGTGCGACAGGAACTGGTTGCCCAGGCCCTCGCCCTTCGACGCGCCGGCCACCAGGCCCGCGATGTCGACGAACTCGACGATGGCTTTCACGACGCGCTCCGGCTTGACAATGGCCGACAGTTGCTCGATGCGCGGATCCGGCACCTCGACGACGCCGACGTTCGGCTCGATGGTGCAGAACGGATAGTTTTCAGCCGGGATGCCGGCCTTGGTCAGGGCGTTGAACAGGGTGGACTTGCCGACGTTGGGCAGGCCGACGATGCCGCATTTGAGACTCATGGGAAGCTTTCTGGGGTCGAATTTCGAAACCCCGTATTGTACCTCCGCTCGCTGCCGAAGATCGCAATCCGGCCGCAAATGCGGCGATTCGGCGTCTTTCCGGCAGGGTGGCGTCGCTCAAAGGGGACGAATCCTGGCAGGGTCCGGGTTTTCCACGAAGGCGGCGAAGTCGTCGCGCAGCCGTTCGCCCTCGTCCATCGCCCGGCTCCAGGCCTGGATGCGCGCGTCGTGGTGCAGGCCGTAGAACTGGAAATCGCTGCGGTCGATGAGCTTTCCGCGCGGCATTCTTGCCAGGAAGTCGCGGCTGGGCGCCACCACCAGCACATTGTCCAGCCAGCCGCGGTCGGGCCCGCGCGCGGCGCGGCGCCAGGGCATGGCCTTGTCCAGCCAGCCGGGCACGATGTGTTCGGAAAAGTGCGGATACAGGACGATCGCGCCCGGTTCGCGCGCCTTGATGCGGTCGTACGGCAGCGCCAGGTGGTAGTCGACGAGACCGCCGTCCCAGTAGTGGCCCGGCGGCGCGCCGGCGATGTCGCGCACCGGTTTCATCAGCATCGGCAGCGTGCCCGAGGCCAGCAGGCTGGCGGCGAGATTGTCCTTGTTCAAGGGCGCGAAATGCGTCTCGAACCCGTCGAACGGCTGTTCCAGCCAGGCCGCGCCGGCGCGCACGTCGCCGATGACGACGCGGTCCATCAGGCGCGCCAGCCGGTCGCGCGACCACAGGTTGTGCAGGGCCGCGGCCGCGAAGCCGCGCAGTTCGGCATGGCGGTGGCCGGGCGCGGCGAGCGCGCGCTTGCCGCGCACCGCCAGCACCTGCAGGCGGTAGTGCGGATGGGCGACGATGTCGGCCTCGTGGCCGCGCACGAATTCGCCCAGCAGGCCCTGCACGACGGTATCGATCTGCTCCTGGCTGGGCTTGGTGCTGGCATAGCGCTGGCCGCTGTACAGCTCGCCCAGGCGCTGGAACGCCGTCGCCGGGTCGCGCTGGCAGGCGGCCGCCATGCGCCAGGCGCCGATCGAGGAACCGACCAGGATGCGCTCGCGCTGCGCGCCCGGGAACCAGGCGCCGAACAGCCACTGGTCGAGCGCGCGGAACACCAGGCCTTTCGGGCCGCCGGCCGCGGCCGGGACGACGGCGATGTCCTGGGCGCGCAGGCCGTGCGCGCGGATCTGGGCCAGGGCGGCCGGCCCGGCGTGGAACGTCAATGCACTCATGCCGAAATTATCGCAGGAAGCGCCCGCTTGCGTTCGCGCAAGGGTCAAGGATTGAGCTTTCGTAACAATGGTCCGGTTGACCACGCAACTGGAACCCATATGCCTGCCAGACATTGCGCCGCCTCATCATCATGCCTGCCGATGCTCCAGCTGCTGCTACTGCTCATGCTGCTGCTGGCGGCGGCATGCGGCCGCGCGCTGGCGCGCGACACGGGCACCGATCCCGCCGTGGTGGTCGACCGCCACGTGCAGCACTACGTGGTCGAACCCGGCGGCGCCTACCAGCTCACCGTCGACGATGCGCGCACCATCGTCGAGGCGCGCGCCATCCAGGCGCACGGCCAGTACGCCATCGTCTACAACCAGACGCTGGACGAGGTCGTGTCGCTCGAGGCGTACACGCACAAGCCGGACGGGCGGCGCGTGCCGGTGCGCCCGGACCAGATCCGCGACCAGCAGGAACCCGCCTCCGTCGACGCGCCGCTGTTCCAGGACACGCGCCTGAAGGTCGTCGTATTCCCCGAGGTGGCGGTGGGCGACCAGCTCGCCGTGCGCTACGTGCTCAGGCGCAGGACGCCGCTGTTCCCCGGCCATTTCGAAGACCTGTCGGCCGCGCCGTTCCACGTCAACAAGAATTTCCTGCTCATCTACGACATGCCGCCGTCGATGCTGCTGCATGCCGACGCCGTCGGCTTCGCGCCGGTGCCCGGCGCGGGGCCGCCGGGCAAGCGGCGCTACCAGTGGCGCTACGTGAACGGCGACAACGACCGCATCGAGGCCGATTCGGTCAGCTACCTCGACTACGGCAAGCGGCTGGCGGTATCGACCTTCGCCGACTATCCTGACTTTGCCGCCGCCTTCCGCCAGGGCGCCGCCGGCAAGGCCGCGCCCTCCCCCGCCATCGCCGCGCTGGCGCGCCAGCTCGGCGCCGGGCTGCCGGACGCGCGCGCGCGCGTGCTGGCGCTGTCCGACTGGATCCGCAGGAACATCCGCTACGTCGGCGTCCACGTCGGTCCGGGCGGCGTGGTGCCGCATCCGGCTGCCGCCGTGCTCGACAACCGCTACGGCGACTGCAAGGACCACGCCGGCCTGCTCGAGGCCATGCTGGCCAGCATCGGCATCGACAGCACGGGGGTGCTCGTCAACAGCGGCAACGCCTACCGCCTGCCGGACGCGCCCACGCTGGGTGTATTCAACCACATGATCACCTACGTCCCGGCACTCGACCTGTTCCTCGACCCCACTGCCGAGGCAGTGGCGGCGGGCTACCTGCCGGCCAGCGTGCTCGGCAAGCCGGCGCTGCTGCTCAAGACCGGCGCCTTCGCCATGACGCCGATGGCGCAGCCGCAGAAGGTCCGCGCCGTGGCCACGGTCGAGATCGGCCGGGACGGGCACGGACGTTTCCGCGTCAGCCGCACGATGTCCGGCGCCATCGCCGAACCGTTCCGCAAGGCGGTGCGCGACACCCGCCCGTTCGAGCGCGAGCAGTTCGTCCAGCGCATGCTGCAGGGCATGGGCCAGAAGGGATCGGGCATGTTCGACGCCGGCCTCGTCGACGGCAATGGGGACGACTACAGCATGTCGGTGTCCGGCACCGGCGCCGGTTTCGCCAACCTGCCGGGGCCGGGCGCGCTGGCGACCACCTACGGCGCCTGGAGCGTGGTCGGCGAAGCCGTCGACGGCATGCTGCAGGAACGCGAGCGGCGCCAGGACTACGTCTGCCCCGCGCTCGACACCGAGGACGAGACGCGCCTGCGCCTGCCGAAGGGCGTGCGCATCCTGGCGCTGCCGGCGTCCGTCGACGTGATCGCCGGCGGCATCTTCTACCGCGCCAGCTATGCGCGCCGGGGCAATGCGGTGCTGGTCCGGCGCCGCCTGACCTTCCGCCACGGCCGCGCCACCTGCACGCCGGCCGACCACCGCGCCGCGCGCCCGGCGCTGGAACGCATCATGCGCGACCTGCGCAGCCAGATCGTCGTCACGGGGCGCTGACCACGGGACGCCGACCAAGGACACTGGCGACGCGCTGCCGGCTACCCGCCGGCTGCCGGCCGCCACCCGCGTTGCGCCAGCACCGCCACTGCCTCGTCGCTCAGCTCGAAACGCAGGTCGACCCGGTCGCGCCCCGAGCGGTAGCCGCCGGGCCAGCGCGCGACTTCCTCGAAGCCGCAGCGCCGGAAGAAGCCGGCCGTGTGCGGGTGCGTGTCGACGGTCACCCAGCGCGGGCGCAGCTTGCGGCCCGCCATGTGCAGCAGGCGGTAGGCCAGCAGCGCGCGGCCGATGCCGGTGCCGTGGCAATCGGCGCGCACCAGCCCGAACACCAGCGTGGCCAGGTCGTAGAACGGCGACAGCTCGTAGCCGCCGAAGCCGACCACCTCACCGCCGCGCACGACGACGAACAGCGGGCCGTCCGGCTCGTCCAGGCAGGAGCGCAGCCAGGCTTCCTCGGATGCCGGGAAATGGTCGGGCACGTTGGAGCGGAAGGCGGCCAGGACCGCCTTGCGGTCGGTGGCGCGGTAGCGCCGGATGCGGATCTTCATGGTCATGCGAACGAACGAATGGTGCGACGGGCGGCGCAAATAAAACCGAAAGGATTAGGCGTGCGCGGAAAAGCCCTGTATATTGACCCTCGCACTATATCAAGTCGTCGTCATTGTTGGATCTCTCCCGTCTCGCCTTCCCGGGCATTCCTGTTTGATTCCTTTCGGTTACCCCTCTCTTGTTCGCAAGTGCGCATCGGCGGCTTTCGCCATCACACACACTAAAGGTATCAATCATGTCTATCCAAACCGGCACCGTAAAATGGTTCAACGATTCCAAGGGCTTCGGCTTCATCACCCCCGATGCGGGCGGTGCCGACCTGTTCGCGCACTTCAAGGACATCCAATCGGATGGCTTCAAGAGCCTGGGTGAAAACCAGCGCGTTTCGTTCGAGCGCGCGTCGAGCCCGAAGGGCGAAAAAGCCAGCAACATCTGCGGCATCTGAGCGTCCGGTCCGGCTTGCCGGACCCCGACTGCCCTGCCCGGGCAGCGGCTGCTTGCAGTCGCCGCGCCCGCTCCGGACGGCCCGCCATCGGCGGGCCGTCCGTCGTTTACATCCTGCCTACGCACCGCGCTCCCCGTGTCGCTTGTACAGAATGACAATGGCCCTTACATTATGGCCATGCAACCCGATGAAACCATCACCGTCGAAGATGCCGTGCAGGTGCTGGCCATGGTCGGCGACCTCAGCATGGGCCTGCCGCCGGACCACTCGATCCGCACGGCGCGCCTGGCCGCGCGGCTGGCCGAGGAAAACGGCGATGGCGACCAAGCCTGCACCGGCACGCGCCTGGTCGCGCTGCTGCGCTGGTCGGGCAGCACGGCGACGGCCGTCGGGTTCGCGCACCTGCTGGGCGACGACGTCGCCGGGCGCCATGCAATGGTCACGCGCACGCTGGGCGGCAGCGGCAACCTGACGTTCGCCAGCGTGCTGCCGCTGGCGCAGATGCAGTGCGAGGTCGCGGGCGACATCGCGGTGCTGCTGGGCCTGCCTGGCGACGTCGAGGACAGCCTGCGCCAGTTGTTCGGCAGCCACCACCGCGGCGACATGCAGGATGCGCTGTTCTCGCCCGGCATCCCGCCCGCCGTGTTCCATGTGCGCCTGGCCGGCGACCTCGAGGTGCTGGCGCCGGCGCACGGCACGGCCGGCGCCCTGCGCCTGATCGGCGAGCGCGCGGGCGTCAAGTATCCGGCCTCGCTGGTGCAGCGCCTGCTGCCGCACGCGCAGGACTGGCTCGATGCGCTGGAAGAGCCGTCGTGCGCCGCCGACTATGCGGGCCACGACCGGCGCGTCCCCTTGCGCATCGTCGCCGACGTGATCGAACTGAAGCTGCCCTGGCTGACCGGCTATTCGCGCCGCGTGGCCGCCCTCGTGCGCCGGAGCGCCGCGCTGGCGGGCATGCTGCCGCTGGAGGAAAGGCCGCTGGCGCGCGCCGCCCTGCTGCACGGCATCGGGCGCGCGGCCGTGCCGAACGCGGTGTGGGAGCGCCCCGGCAAGCTGGGCAGGGACGACTGGGACCAGGTGCGCAAGGTGCCGTTCTGGACGGCGCGCGCCGGCAACCAGGTGCCGGCCATCCACGCCGAGGCCACGCTCGGTTCCTGCGTCTACGAACGCCTGGACGGCAGCGGCTATTTCCGCAAGGCGCGCGCGGACGCGCTGGGCATGCAGGAACGCATGCTGGCCGCGGCGGCGGCCTACGCCGCCCTGTGTGCGCCGCGTCCCTGGCGGCCGGCGCACGGGGACGCCGCGGCCGCCACGCTGCTGACGGCGCAGGCGGCGGCGGGACGCTTCGACCGGCGCGCCGTGGAAGCGGTGATCGCGGCGGCGCACGCGGCGGCGCCGCCGCTGCCGCGGCGCGACGCCCGCTTCTCGGAGCGCGAACTCGAGGTGCTGCGCCATATCAGCCAGGGAGACACCAGCCGCGAGGCCGCGCGCGCCCTGCGCATCAGCCCGGCCAGCGTGCGCATGCACGTGGACAGCCTCTTCGACAAGCTGGAATCGACGTCGCGGCCGGCGATGACGCTGAAGGCGCTGGCGCGCGGGTTGATCTGAGCGGGCGCGATGGTGCGCTCGGGGCGCGCACCCTGCGTCGGGGCGCGAGCGGACACGTCATCCGCCCGCGCCCGCCGCCCCCTCAATCCGTATGCAACTGCGTGGTCGCCGCATTCATCTTGCCCTCGCACACCATCGGCACGATGCGCAGCGCCTTGTCGATGGCTTCCTCGATCAGCGCCTGCTCTTCGCGGCGCGGGCGGTGCAGCACGAAGTCGGCCACGGCCTGCTGCAGGTTGAGCGTGCGCGGGTGGCCGATGCCCAGGCGCAGGCGCCAGTAGTCCTGGGTGCCGAGGGCGGAGGTGATGTCCTTCAGGCCGTTGTGGCCGCCGGACGAGCCGCCCCGCTTGAGCTTGGCGGCGCCGGGCGGCAGGTCGAGTTCGTCGTGCACGACGAGGATCTCTTCCGGGGCGATCTTGAAGAAGCGCGCCAGCGCGCCCACCGACTGGCCCGAGCGGTTCATGTAGGTCAGCGGTTCCAGCAGCCAGGTGTCGTGGCCGCCCAGCGACACCTTGGCGACCATCGCATTGAAGCGCGATTCGCGCTGCAGCCGGCAGTTGGGCAGCGAGTTGGCCAGGTTGTCGACCAGCCAGAAGCCGGCGTTGTGGCGGGTTTGTTCGTATTCCGGGCCGGGGTTGCCGAGGCCGACGATCAGGCGGATGTGCATAAGGCGATAATCTGGAGCGTAAATCCAGATTATCGCGGAAAACACGGCAGAACCGGGCGGTTTCGCCAACTTCGGTCCGCGCCCGCCCACCCGCACGGCCCAGCCCGGCCCGGCCTGGAACCTTACTTGCTGGCCGCGACCGCTTCCAGGATCACCTTCGCGTCCGGCGGACGTGGCTGGTCGGCAGCTCGGTGGTCCTGGCGCCGATCTTCTTCGCGAACGCGCGTTCGAGGTCCGGCTGGATCATGCGGTCGTTCTTGCTGACGATGTACCAGCTCGGGCGGGTCTTCCAGGCCGCTGCGGCGGGCTTGTCGCCGAACGCCTTCATGGCGATCGGGCCCTGGGTGGCCGCCATGACGGCGGCCTGGGCGGCCGGCACATCCTGGGCGAAGTCGTCGCGCAGCGCGGCCGGCGGCAGGCTGGCGAAGCCGGCCTTGTCGACGGACAGCTTGGCGATGCCCGGG
>DAMAFT010000142.1:0-8971 GCA_031995805.1 Massilia sp. | reverse complement strand
CGGTTTCCTTCAGCTTGGCCTTGACCAGCGAGTGGCCGGTCTTCCACATCAGCGGACGGCCGCCGTGCTGCTCGATCCACGGGCCCAGGTGGCGCGTGCACTTGACGTCGTACAGGATCTCGGCGCCCGGATTGCGCGACAGGACATCTGCGGCGAACAACATCATCTGGCGGTCCGGGAAGATGATGTTGCCGTCCTTGGTCACGACGCCGAGGCGGTCGCCGTCGCCGTCGAAGGCCAGGCCGATCTCGGCGTCGCCGCCGCGCACGGCCGCGATCAGGTCCTGCAGGTTTTCCGGGTGGGCCGGATCCGGGTGGTGGTTCGGGAAGTGCCCGTCCACTTCGCAGAACAGCTCGGTGACCTCGCAGCCCATGGCGCGGAACAGGTCGCCCGCGAAGGCGCCGGCCACGCCGTTGCCGGCGTCGATGGCGATCTTGATCGGGCGCGCGATCCGGACGTCGCCGGCGATGCGCTCGATGTATGCGCGCTTGATGTCGTGGGTCGAATAGGCGCCGGCGCTGGCGGCCGGCGCGAACCTGCCCTCTTCGATGAACTGGTACAGGCCCAGGATCGCGTCGCCGTAGATCGCCTCGCCGGCCAGCACCATCTTGAAGCCGTTGTAGTCAGGCGGATTGTGGCTGCCGGTGACCATGATGCCCGAACGCGCGTCCAGCACGTTGGTGCCGAAATAGACCATCGGCGTGGCGACCATGCCCAGGTCGACCACGTCCACGCCCGCTTCCTGCAGGCCGGCGGCCAGCGCCTGCGCCAGGCTCGGGCCGGACAGGCGGCCGTCGCGGCCGATCACGACCTTGCGCTCGCCCTTGGCCAGCGCGGCGGCGCCGAAGGCCTGGCCGATCTTGCGCGCGATGCCGGCGTCCAGCGTCTTGTCGAGGATGCCGCGAATGTCATATGCCTTGAAAATCGTCTTCGAGAGAGGGACCATGGAATGTCTGCCTTGATGGCCGGGCCGTGCCGGGAGATCCGGAATGGCGCTGCGCCGTTGAAAAGGAGCTATTGTAGCGGCAAGCGGAGGGGATGGGAATTTCGCACCGGAGACGGCACATTCCAAAGACGGAAATCGGCAAGACGCCGATAAAAACAACATGTCGCGAAACGCGGGCGCGTTTCGGTCACGACCATCGGGCACCAGGCGGCGCCCGCCGGAGTATGCCGCGCGCGGAATACTCCGATCGAATACGACAATCGCGGATCAGACGCGCAGCTGGTCCAGCGATTTACCGCCTTCGACCCATTCCTTGACCCATTTCGGCTGGCGGCCGCGGCCGGTCCATTGCTGCGCCGAGTCGTCCGGATTGCGATAGCGGACGGCGACCGAACCGGCGCCTGCGCCGGTGCCGGCCGATTTGGCGCCGCGGCCGGAACTCATCAGGTCCTTCAGCGGCACGCCGACGCTTTGCGCGATCGCCAGGATCTGTTCGCGTGCCTTTTGCATGTCCTGCTGCTCACGTTTCTTCATTTCCTGCTTGATCTGGTCCTGCAGGTTGCGCAAGTCGCCCAAGGACAAATTCGACAGATCCATATTGATTCCTTATAAGTAGTTTGAAAACGAATTTTATCCAAATCTCACCAATTGTCGCAATATACTACAACTGAAAAATTTGGTTAGTCCTTCTTGCGCCAAATCAGCCAGCGCGGCGACTTGAATCGGACAATACGCGCATACAGCCAAACGTAACTGATAATGAACAATAAACAGAAGAATATCAAAACTTCCGTATTCCGCCAGAACACGGTTGCAGGAATAACGGCGGTCAGGGAAAACAACCACAAGTAGGGCGAGGTGCGTGCATTCCTTTTCATCAGCGCGCGCGCTTCCTTGCGTCCGACCGCCCATTGTGCAATTCGCCGGAAAATCAGGCTGTGCAGGTGAATCCCGTCGGGCATGGTGGGCGATTTGCCGCGCACGAACATGCGCCGGTACACGGAAAATATCGTTTCGAATGTCGGGTAGATCAGCAGCAATGCGGCATACCAGGTCGACACCTGCGGATTGCGCATCACCAGCAGCAGCGCCAGCTCGCCCAGCATGAAACCGATGAAATAGGCGCCGCCGTCGCCCAGGAAGATCAATCCGGCGGGGTAGTTCCAGATCAGGAAACCGGCGGTGGCGCCGGCCACCGTCAGGGCCGAGACCAGCACGAACATGTCCTCGACCTGCCAGCCGACATAGGCCAGCGACAGCAGCATGCAGATGGTGACCACGCTGGACAGGCCGTTGAAACCGTCGATGATATTCACGGCATTCGCAATGCCGGCCACTGCCAGCACCGTCAGCGGCAATATCAGCCACAGCGAATCGATATTCCAGCTGAAGAAAGGCATGTCGAGGCGCGCGATTTTCGCGTCCAGCACCAGATAACCGAGCACGGCCGCCATCATCGTCAGCAACAGGCGCCGCGACGGCCTGACCTTGCCGGTATAGTCCTCGACGATTCCGCCGGCAAAGGCGATCGACGAGCATCCCAGCAACGACGCCAGCCAATAACTCAGTTCGGGAACGCGCCATATCGAAATGACGGCCGTCAGCGTCACCGCCAGGAAAATCGGCAATCCGCCGATCCGCGCCACCGAGTGCAAATGCACCTTTTGCACGCCGGCGAAATTATTGTCGAGGGCGGGGCCGTGCAATTTCGCGTGCTTGATGACCAGCAGGGTCAGCAATGCCGACGAGACGAAGCTCACGAGAAAAGAAAACATTTTATTATTCTTCAGGTGCAATAGCCGGCCGGCGGGGCCGTGCCGACGCATGCAGGCAAAGCGCCGTCGCCTCGATTTTCGCGGGAACGCTGCCATTGTACCGGATCATACCGCCTGCCCGAAACGGTACGGCTTATCCGCCAAAGACCCGCATCATACCGATCCGGTTGACAACCCGACATTGTCCGCGCCGGCGCGGATGGTGGCGATTACATTTACATTTAGAAATGAACCGAAGTCGCTGCGCCGCGGCCCGCAATCATTTACCATCGACGGCAATGCACTGAAAATACCGGGAATTACGCGAACGATGAAAACATATGCCATTGGCGACCTGCAGGGTTGCGTCCACGAAGCCGACCTGCTGCTCGACCGTATCCATGCCGAATCGGGCGACGACGTGCGCATCCTGTTCGTCGGCGACCTGATCAACCGCGGCCCCGCCTCGCTGGAAACGCTGCGGCGCATGAAGGCCATCAACGAGACCAGCGGCGGCCGCATCGACGCCCTGCTCGGCAACCACGACCTGCACCTGCTGGCCGTGTCGGCCGGCATCCGCAAGCCCGGCCGCGCCGACACGCTGGACGAGATCCTGGCCGCGCCGGACCGTGACGCGCTGCTCGCCTGGCTGCGCCGCCGTCCGCTGGCGCTGCAGGCGGCGGGCCACCTGCTGGTGCATGCCGGCGTGCCGCCGCAATGGGACGCGGCCCAGGCCCTGCAGCTGTCGGGCGAGGTCGAGGCGGCGCTGCGCGGCGACGACTGGACCGGCTTCCTGGCCGGGATGTACGGCAACGAGCCGGATCGCTGGGACGACGGCCTGCGCGGCGAAGCGCGCCTGCGCTGCATCGTCAACGCGCTCACGCGCATGCGCCTGTGCTGGCCGGACGGGCGCATGGACTTCGCGCACAAGGAAAGCGACAAGGGGCCGGAAGGCTCGGGCCTGCTGCCCTGGTTCGACGTGCCCGGCCGGCGCACGCTCGGCACGACCATCGTGTTCGGCCACTGGTCGGCGCTGGGCCTGCTGCTGCGGCCCGACGTGGTCGGCCTGGACAGCGGCTGCGTCTGGGGCGGCAAGCTGACGGCCATGTGCCTGGACGACCGCTCGCTGCTGCAGGTGGACTGTCCGGCGTACCGGCCGCACGGCGGCAAGCAATGAATCCGTCGTTCGCGCGCAGGCGCGAATGACGGTGAGAGGAACGCCGCGTCAGCGCGTCAATGCCGCCGCGATCGCGTCGTGCGCCGCCTGCGCCAGTTCGCGCCGGTGCGATCCCTCCCCCGCCGGGATCGGCGCGAGGCTCGCCAGGCGCGCGACGACGGGTTCGCCGCCGAGGATGCGCAGGATGCTGTCGACGAAGGTCGTGTCGCCCGTGTAGTCGACGGCCGGATGCCATGCGCCCTGCGCGTCGACGTAGGCCAGCGCATGCGGCTGCACCGCGACGCGGGCGTCGATGGCGGCCTCGAACAGGTTGGCGTGGAACGGCAGCAGCTGTCCCTGGCTGGCGGTGGTGCCTTCGGGGAAGAAGGCGACGCGCTGGCGCCCGCCCAGCGCGTCGACCAGGCCCTTGAAGATGTGGCGCAGTTCGCGCCGGTTGCCGCGCGCGATGAACACGGTGCCGGCCTTGTCCACCAGCCAGCCGACCACCGGCCAGGCGCGGATCTCGGCCTTGGCCACGAAGCGGCAGGGGCGCACCGAATTGATCACGAAGATATCGAGCCAGGAGATGTGGTTGGCCACGACCAGCGCATGGTCGAGCGCGGGCGCGCCGTCGTGCAGTTCGACGCGCACGCGGCAGATGCGCAGCAGGCGCGCCGACCAGCGCCGCACCAGCGTCTCGCGCAGGGCCGCGCCGGCCCAGGGAAACACCAGCGCGCAGGTGGCCAGGCCCTGCAGCAGGTGGAGGACGAGGCGCGCCAGGCGCCACGCGAGCTGGATGGTCAAGGGGAGATTCCTGGACGGCGCCGCGGCGTGCGCGGCGCCAATGATGACATCAGCACATCAGCGCATCAGCGCTCGTAGGCGACGTGGCCGGCGACGATGGTCGCGCGCACCTGCCCGGTCAGCTCGTAGCCGAGGAAGGGCGTGTGCTTGCCCTGGCTGGCCAGGCTCGAGGCCTGCACGGTCCAGCGCGCGTCCGGGTCGAACAGCACCACGTCGGCGCTGGCGCCGACCGCCAGCGTGCCGGCCGGCAGGCCGGCCATGCGCGCCGGGTCGCAGGTGACCTTGGCCAGCGCGCGCGCCAGTGCATCCCCTTCCTGCTCGCCGGCCCAGCGCAGCATCAGCGACAGCAGCAGCTCCAGGCCGGTGGCGCCGGGCGAGGCCTCGGCGAACGGCAGCACCTTCTCGTCGTCGTCGACCGGCGTGTGGTCGGAGCACACCGCGTCGACGGTGCCGTCGAGGACGGCGGCGCGGATCGCGTCGCGGTCGCGCTGGCTGCGCAGCGGCGGCGTCAGGCGCGCGTTCGGGTCGAAGAAGCCGATGTCGGCGTCGGTCATGTGCAGGTGGTGCACGCCCACGTCGCAGGTGACCGGCAGGCCTTCCTTGCGCGCGGCGCGCACCAGCTCGAGCGCCGCGGCGGACGAGAGGCGGCACAGGTGCACGCGCGCGCCGGAAGCGCGCATCAGCTCGAAGATCGTGTGCAGGGCGATGGTCTCGGACATCACCGGCACGCCCGACAGGCCCAGGCGCGAGGCCAGCGGGCCGCTGTGGGCGACGCCGCCACGGCCGATGTGCGGATCCTGCGGGCGCAGCCAGACGGTGTAGCCGAAGGTCTTGGCGTACTGCATGGCGCGCAGCAGGACGGTGGTGTCCTCGATGGGTTCCTCGGCCTGCGCGAAGCCGATGCAGCCGGCCTCGGTCAGCTCGGCCATCTCGGTCAGCGCCTTGCCCTTCAGGCCCATGGTCAGCGCGCCCAGCGGATGCACGTGGGCCTGGTTCAGCAGGCGCGCACGGTGCTTGAGCATTTCGACCAGACCCGGCTCGTCGAGCGCGGGGTCGGTGTCGGGCGGGCACACCAGCGTGGTCACGCCGCCCTGCACCGCCGCCTGCATTTCCGATTCCAGCGTGGCCTTGTATTCGTAGCCCGGCTCGCGCAGGCGCGCGGACAGGTCGACCAGGCCCGGCGCCACGACCAGGCCGTGCGCGTCGATGGTGCGTGCGGCGGCGAAGCCCGCCGGCGCGCTGCCCACGGCGGCCACCTTGCCGTCGGCGATGAAGAGGTCCTGCACGGCGTCGATGCCGTTTGCCGGGTCGACCAGGCGACCGTTCTTGATGTGGATGTTCATGCGTGCGTTCCAGCCAGAATACTCATTACCGCCATGCGGACTGCGATGCCGAAGGTCACCTGCGGCAGGATCACCGCCTGCTTGCCGTCCGCCACCTTGGAGTCGATCTCGACGCCGCGGTTGATCGGCCCCGGATGCATCACGATGGCGTCGGGCTTCGCCAGCGCCAGGCGTTCCGGCGTCAGGCCGTAGCTCTTGAAGTATTCGCCGGCCGACGGCAGCAGCGCACCCGACATGCGCTCGTTCTGCAGGCGCAGCATGATGATCACGTCGACGTCCTTCAGGCCCTCTTCCATGTTCGTGAAGACGCGCACGCCCATCTGTTCCAGGCCGCCCGGCAGCAGCGTGTGCGGGCCGATCGCGCGCACTTCCGGCACGCCCAGCGTGGTCAGCGCGTGGATGTCCGAGCGCGCCACGCGGCTGTGCAGGATGTCGCCGACGATCGCCACGCGCAGGTTGGTGAAGTCCTTCTTGTAGTGGCGGATGGTGTACATGTCGAGCAGGCCCTGGGTCGGGTGCGCATGGCGGCCGTCGCCCGCGTTCACCACGTGCACGTGGTGCTGCTTCGATTCGTTCAGGTGCTTGGCGATCAGGTAGGGCGCGCCCGACTGCGAGTGGCGCACCACGAACATGTCGGCATGCATGGCCGACAGGTTGTCGATCGTGTCCAGCAGCGACTCGCCCTTGGTGGTGGACGAGGCCGCGATGTTCAGGTTGATGACGTCGGCCGACAGGCGCTTCGAGGCGATTTCGAAGGTGGTGCGGGTACGCGTCGAGTTCTCGAAGAACAGGTTGAACACGCTCTTCCCGCGCATCAGCGGCACCTTCTTGACCTCGCGGTCGGAGATGCCGACGAAGCTGGACGCCGTGTCGAGGATGTGGTTGATGATGGACTTGGGCAGCCCCTCGATGGTCAGGAGGTGCTGCAGCTCGCCGTTGCTGTTCAGTTGCGGGTTATGCATTGTCGTCTTCGATCGTGAGCGAGAGTTGGCCGTCGGCGGAGCGGTTCAGCGCGAGCGACTGGCCCGGCGCGAGTTCGGCCCGGGTGCCGGCGAAGTCGGCGGCCACCGGCAGCTCGCGGCCGCCGCGGTCCGCCAGCGCGGCCAGCATGATGCGCTGCGGGCGGCCGTAGTCGAACAGCACGTTGATCGCCGCGCGCACGGTGCGTCCCGTGTACAGGACGTCGTCGACCAGCAGAATGGTCGCGCCGTCGACGTTGAACGGGATGTGGGTCGGCTTCACGTCGGGGTGCAGGCCCTTCTTCGCATAGTCGTCGCGGTAGAACGAGACGTCGATGGAGCCGAGGCGTCCCTGCAGGCCGAGGTCGGCGGCGAGCCGCTCGGCGAGCCAGGCGCCGCCCGAATGGATGCCGACGATGGCGGCATCGCTGGCGCCGGACAGGCCGGCGCGCACCTGTTCGAGCAGGGCGCCGTACAGCGCGTCCGCATCGAAGGCGTCGTTAGTAGGTGTTGGCATGGTCGTCAAAGTACTGTTGCAAAATGATGGCGGCGGCCTTGGCGTCGATAATCTCGCCGCGCCTGGACTGGATGACGGCGGACGAGTAGCGCTCGTCGACGAGTTCGACCGGCAGGCCGAAGCGGCCGTGGAGCTGGTTGGCGAAGCGGCGCGCGCGCAGCGTCATGTCGTGCTCGGCGCCGTCGGGATGGCGCGGCTCGCCCACCACGAGGCGCGCCGGCGACCACTGCGCGATCAGGTCGGCGATGACCTGGAACCGGGTGGCGTTGTCCACGGCCTTGATCACGGACAGCGGCTGCGCCTGTCCCGTCAACGTGTTCCCCATGGCGATGCCGATGCGCTTGATGCCGAAGTCGAAGCCCAGAACGATGTCGACCATTACCTGCCGCGACTCCGGAAAACGTGGATCCAGATGCGGTCAAGCATGGCCGGCTTCGCTGGCGAGCATGAGAGGATCGATGCCGAGCAGCTTGATGGCCGCCGTGTAGCGTTCCTCGATCGGCAGGTCGAACAGCACGCGGGCGTCGGCGCCCACGGTCAGCCAGCCGTTGCGGGCGATCTCTTCCTCGAGCTGGCCCGGACTCCAGCCGGCGTAGCCGATCGACACCAGCATGCGCTGCGGCCCGTCGCCGCTGGCGACGGCTTCGAGCACGTCGATCGAGGTGGTGAACGAGACGTCGGGCGTGACGGTCAGCGACGAGGAATAGCGCCCGCCGGGCGAATGCAGCACGAAGCCACGGTCGTCCTGCACCGGGCCGCCGAACATGATCGGCTCGTCGACGACGCTGGCGCGCAGGCCCTCGGCCACCTTCAGGTCGATGCGGTCGAACAGCACTTCCATGGTCATGTCGGTGGGCTTGTTGATGACGACGCCGAGCACACCCTTGTCGTTGTGTTCGCAGATATAGACGACGGTGCCGCCGAAGATCGGATCGTTCATCGACGGCATCGCGATCAGGAAATGATTGGCCAGGTTCAGCTGCGGCTGAACGGCGGCGGACTGGCCCAGGGTGACGATGTCCTGCGGCATCCCGGGCATGGGTAGAGATTTGCCGACCTTACTTTTCTTCATGCTCATACTCTCTGTTGGCTCACTCTCTGTCATTCCTGAAGCTTGGGCTTTTCGCTAGTTTACACCCATTTGCCCATGCGGCCATCGAAGCGGCGTTGTTGACCAGCAGCAAATACACAACGCGAGATAAAACAGAGGAATGGTAGACAGTAAAATTCTTGATCGCTTTGACTCTGCACACAGAAGATGACTCTGAGAAACTCCCTGGTCTGGTTCCGGCGCGACCTGCGCGTGGACGACCATGCCGCGCTGCACCACGCCCTGCTCTCCTCGCGCCGCGTGTTCGGCGCGTTCGTGTTCGACACGGACATCCTGGCCGGCCTGCCGTCCGACGACCGGCGCGTACGCTTCATCCATGCCAGCCTGGCGGAACTGGACATGCGGCTGCGCGCAATGGGAGGTTACCTCATCGTGCGCCAC
>DAMAFT010000141.1:0-9019 GCA_031995805.1 Massilia sp. | reverse complement strand
CCACCCCTTCGCCCTGCCTGCGGGTGCCGAGCAGCGCGCCCTGGTCGACCGCGCGGGCATGGCGATGGAAGTGTTCGCCGACCTCGGCGTCGACCTCCTGATGGCCGGCCACCTGCACATGAGCCACGCCGGCAACACGCAGGCGCGCTACAAGATCAGCGAGTACGCGGCGCTGGTGGTGCAGGCCGGCACGGCGACGTCCACGCGCGGGCGCGGCGAGGTCAATTCCTTCAACGTGATCCGCATCGATGCGCAGCGCATCGAGGTCGACCGCTACGGCTGGGACACCGTGCACGGCCAGTTCCAGCTGATGGCCACCGAGAAGTTCGTGCGCGCCGGCAATGTGTGGACGGAGCAGGCGGAAGGGTTGCTGGCGGCGGGCATCTAGCGTAGGGTGCGCACCACAGCAAAACCGGGGTCAGAGCCCCGGAAAGCAACACCGGGCTCCGACCCCTGCCGCTCAGATCCAGTACTCGCCCAGCCTTGCCACCATCTCCTTGACCCTGTCCGCCCACGGCCGCTTGCGCCACTGCTGCAAGGTCACTTCCTTCGAATCGCGCATGTCTTCGTTGAACGCGCTTTCCATGTCGCGCCCGAACGCCGGGTCGATGACGACCACGTTCAGCTCGTAGTTGTGGATGAAGCTGCGGCGGTCGATGTTGGCCGAGCCGATGGTCGACCAGGCGCCGTCGATCACCGCCGTCTTCGCGTGCAGCACGGCGATCTGCAGTTCGAAGATGCGCACGCCCCCGGCCAGCAGGTCGTCGTAGAAGCCCTGGCCGGCGTAGCGGATCAGGCTGTGGTCGGACACGCCCGGCAGCACCAGCTTGACGTCCACGCCGCGCCTGGCGGCGCCGACCAGGGCGTCGACGATCTGGCGGTCGGGCACGAAATAGGCCGAGGTGATGTGGATCGACGCCTTCGCCTCGCTGATCGCCACCACCAGCGACTTGTAGATCTCGGAATCGCGTTCCGGCGTGGTCGACAGCACGCGGACGAACTTGTCGCCCACCGGCGCCAGCGTCGGGAAGTATTCGGCCTGGGGCAGTTCGCCGCCGTCCTGCTGCACCCACAGGTTGACGAAGGACCATTGCAGCGGTGCGACGGCCGGACCCTCGATCTTGATGTGGGTGTCGCGCCAGCCGACCTTGTCGCCGTCGATCTGCTTCGGCTTGTTGCGCGAGCGGAACAGCGAGCTGTTGGCATAGGTGCTGCTGATGTTGATGCCGCCGGTGAAGGCGGTGCGGCCGTCGATGATCATCAGCTTGCGGTGGTCGCGGTTGTTGACTTCCCACTTGCCGCGCGCCTTGGCCGGGTTGACCGGGTTGAACACGACGACGCGGATGCCGGCGTCGCGCATCTTGCCGAAGAAGGCCGAGGGCGTGGCCAGCGCGCCGACGGCGTCGACCATGATGTTGACCTGCACGCCCTGGCGCTGCTTGTCGATCAGCACGCCGGCGAATTCGTCGCCGATCTCGTCCTTGTCGAAGATGTAGGTCTCGAGGTTGATCGAGCTGGTGGCCGCGCGCGCCGCCGCCAGCATCTCGCGCATCGTGGCCGGGCCGTCGAACAGCAGCGAGACCTTGTTGCCGGCGATCAGGGGGACGCCCGTCGCCTGTTCTTCCATCACGGCCAGCGCCTTCAGGTCGCCGCTGGCGTTCGACCAGCGCCGCGCGACCAGCGCCGAGGCGCGCTTGGCCGGCAACGTGCCGTTGCTCGTGGCGATCGTCGGCACCGCCTTGGCCGGCGCTTCCGGCTCGACGTCGGGCAGGGTCTTGCACGAGACGATGGCGCCGCACAGGCCCAGCGCCAGCATGCAGGCGGCGAGGCGGGTCTTGCCGATGGAACGGAACAGGGACGGGCGTGTCATTTGAGTCCTCTCTGGTGGACCGGATCCGGCGCCGGCAGGTCGAGGTCGCGTGGACCGACGAAGAAATCGAGCGGCGCGGCGCGCAGGCGGGCGCCGAGCGCGCGCAGCAGCTGGAAGCCGTGGCGGAAGCGGATCTTGCGCGCGCGCAGCGCCACCCACAATGCCAGGCCGAAGCTGACGAGCAGGTTGACCATGCCGATCAGGGCGATGCCCAGCAGCGTGATGCCGATCGTCTCGGGATCGATGTTGTAGTCCAGGCCGACGACGCCGATGGCGAGATTGGCGGACGAGAACGTCACGTGGCGGATGTCCAGCGGCAGGCCGAGCAGGAAGCCGACGGTGGCGGTGACGCCCATCAGCACGCCGAACACCAGGTTGCCCATCAGGCCGCCCAGGTTTTCCTCGAGGTAGCGCGCGAACAGCACCAGGCGGTCCGGGCCCAGCAGGCGGCGCAGCCAGCGCAACTGCTCGACGCGGCGCGCCATGCGCGTGTACAGCGCCTTGTTGTCGTAGTAGCCCGAGACCAGGCCCGAGAGGAACAGCCAGACCCCGGCGATCGCCGCGTGCAGCAGCGCCAGCGACTGCCACGGGTGGCTGTCCTCGATCAGGTGGCGCGCCTTGAACACGTTCACCAGGTGGTGGCCGAAGATCCAGTTCCAGCCCACCGCGAGCAGCCAGGCCACGGGGATCGTCGTCGCCAGGTTCCCGAGCACGGCCATGACCTGGGTGCGGAACACCTTGTTGACCAGGGCCGCCATGCTGTCGACGTCGACCTGGCGGCGCGAGCCGCCCTGGGTGCCGGCATGCAGGGCGGCGGCGATGCGCGCCGCCGTCATCGCCGGCTGCTTGGTGGCGATGGTCAGGTGCAGCACGTGCACGAGCATGAAGCCGAGCGCGTAGTTGGCGCTGTACAGCAGGGCCTCGATCAGCGGCGCCCGGTGCATGTAGGAAATCAGGATCTTGACCAGCGCCATGCAGCCGACGATCACGCCGGCGCCGGCCGCCGAGCCGAACATGCTGCGCAGGTCGGCGCGCTTCTCGGCGATGTAGTGTTCGCCGGTGCGGCTGGCGTTCTCGGTGACGTTGCGCGCCAGCAGGTCGATATTGTTGCGCAGCAAGCCACGCACCTCGTACTTGGTGTTGTGCGCCTCCGCCAGCTCGTGCGCCAGCGCCAGGGCGGCGGCGCGGCGCGGGCTGTCGGGTTCCTGCGCGGCCAGGGCGTCGTCGGGCACGGTGCGCACGGCCGGCGCGGCGCCCGTGTCGACCAGGAACAGCAGCTTGCGCATGCGCTCGATGCTCTGGCCCAGCGCCACCAGCAGGTACGTGAGGGCCACGGTGGTGCCGGAATTCAGGGCGCCGCGGCGGATCTTCAGCACCACCTCCTCGCACTGGTCGAGCATGACCAGCAGGTGGCGCGCATCCTCGATGCGCTCGAGCTCGCCGGCCAGCAGGCGCGCGTAAGCGTCCAGGTAGGCGTTGGTCTCGATGTTCTGCATCAGGAAGGGCGAGTCGACTTCCTCGATCTCGCGGTAGGCATGGATCAGGCGCGGTTCCAGCCCGAGCGCGCAGATGCGGCAGGACAGCGTGCGGATCGCGTCGAGCAGGCCGCGCACCATCACCTGGCGCGCGCGCCGCGGCGCGTCGTCGGCCCGGCCGCCGGGCGGGGCGGCATTGGCGATCGTGTCGAACAGCTCGAGCCAGTCGGTGTCGGGCACGCTGCGGATCCAGACGTGGTCGTCGTCGCGGCACAGCAGGCGGTCGAGCGTGTCGGACAGGTACAGCTCGTCGAGGGCGGGCGGCAGCACGCGGTAGGCGATGCGTTTCTTGAGTTCGGTGAAGAAGCCGTCGTTGGACAGGATGCCGACGTCGGAATACAGGCTCGTGTGGCGGCGCGTCTCCAGCAGCGTGACGAGGTAGCGGCGCAACGCCCAGGCCTGGCCCGGATGGCCCTTGAGCAACTGGCACAGCGTGCGCACCTGAGCGCGCGCGTACGCGCCATCGTCGGCGCGGCGCGGGCGCAGCTGGTCGACCAGGTCGACCAGCAGGTCGATGCGGTCGCTGTCGGGATCGAGGCGTTCTAGGATAGAGAGCATAGGGAGCTTACGGCTTGATGAGGCTAGTGTAGCGGGGGAGGCGGCGCGACATTGTACGGCAACGAACTGAGCGGATCAGTCGGGCGGCCGGCAGGGGCGGACACCGTCGGTTACACTTACTCTACTACAACATTACTAGGGGGAAGTATGTACTTGACCTATTACAAAGGCGAATGGGCCGAAGGGAACGTGCCCTTGTTCGGCGCGATGGACCACAGCGTCTGGCTGGGCTCGTCGGTATTCGACGGCGCGCGCGCCTTGCGCGGCCACCTGCCGGACCTGCGTCCGCACCTGCAGCGCGTGATCGACTCGGCCGCCAGGCTGGGCCTGGCGTGCCCGCTGACGGTGGACGAGATGGAAGCGCTGGTGCGCGAGGGCGTCGCGCAGTTCCCGCCGGACGCCGAGCTGTATATCCGCCCGCTGGTATTCGCCTCGGAAGGCTTCCTGATCCCGACGCCGGAAGCGGCGGCCTTCGCGCTGACGCTGTTCGATGCGCCGCTGCCGCCGTTCAGCGGCTTCTCGGCCTGCCTGTCGGCCCTGCTGCGCCCGCAGGCATCGATGGCGCCGACCGACGCCAAGGCATCCGCGCTGTACGCCAACACGGCGCGCGCGCTGCGCGAGGCCAAGGCGCGCGGCTTCGACAACGCGATCATGCTGGACGCGGCCGGCAACGTGGCCGAGTTCGCCTCGTCGAACCTGTTCCTGGTCGCGGCCGACGGCGAAGTCGTCACGCCCGCCCTGAACGGCACCTTCCTGGCGGGCATCACCCGCGCCCGCGTGATCGCGCTGCTGGCGGCGCAGGGCGTCCCCGTGGTCGAGCGCATCGTCCGCCCGGAAGAGCTGGACACGGCCCGCGAAATCTTCAGCACCGGCAACTACGGCAAGGTCACCCCCTGCACCCGCTACGAATCGCGCGACCTGCCCGCCGGCCCGATCGCCCGCCAGGCCCGCGACCTCTACCTGGCGTTCACCGCCACCACCTGACGCTTGCGCTACCCCAAACCGGGGTCAGAGCCGGGGTCAGAGCCCGGTTTTAGGAAATTGCTCGAAAATTCGGGGTCAGAGTCGCTTTTTGAGCAAGGTCTCGTCGACATGAGGTCTACACCCATCGTCATCCGGGGCGTGGATGGCTTACGAGCTGGACTTGCCGTGACGCTCTTGCCAAAAAAGTGACTCTGACCCCGGCTCTGACCCCGAATTGTCGATCAGCCGGCCGGTGCCGTCATCGGTTTCAGGCCACCACAGTCGGCCGCCAGCCAGTGGCCGGTGACGCTGGTGTCGACGACCTGGTTGCCTTGCTCGGCACTGGTCACGCGCATGTTGGCGCGGTAGTTTTTGTCGTCGATCATCGTGATCTCGCCATTGCCGCTGATGCGCGGCTTGGTGCAGGAGAACGCGACTTGTCCCTTGCCGCCCGACTGCGGCGTGTACTTCTGCGTGCAGTCGCCTTGCTGGACGGGGAATTCCTTGCGCGCGGCCATTTCCTTCGTCATGCAGATCTTGGTGCGCAACTGGCCACCGCCCCCGATGTCGAGCTGCACGCCGTTCTGGCGCAGCGTCTGCTCGAGCTGGGCGCGCTGTTCCGGCGGCAGGTTGGCCAGGCGTTGCTGCATCGAGCTCATGGCCGACTGCACCTTGGCGTCCGGCGAGGTGAACTGGCTCGACAGTTCCCACAGGCCGGGCCGGATCTCCTGCGCGGTGGCGGGCAGGGCGCAGGCGGCGCCGGCGAGCAGGAGGGCGAGGGTGGGGAGCTTGTGCATCATGGCGGATCCTTTCCAGGGTTGATTTTTCCGAACAGTACCACCGTTGGCGCGATCGCGACGTCCGGGGCCGTGCGCACATGAAACGTGCGGCATGAAAAAAGCCGCCCCGGCGCGAACGCGGGGCGGCTGGCGGGACGGCGCATGCGCCGTCCATCGGGTTCAGGCGTGGATTACTTGAACTTGTACGACGCGGTCAGGCGGAAGTAACGGCCCATGCCATTGTGCAGCTGGGTGTTGAAGCCTTCGTTCGGATAACGCGGATCGTACGGTGCCTTGGTGTCGAAGATGTTCTTCACGTTGGCAGCCAGCGTCCAGTCCTTGAAGCCGGTGTACGCGTAGGCGACGTTGAAGGTCAGCCACTCGTCGACGTTGCAGTCGTTGCTGTAGTTGCTGAACTTCGGCAGGCCGCCCAGCGAGTACGCGGTCGACGGCTGGCCGACGCCGTAGTGGCAGTACGGGACCGGGTAGGTCACGTCCGCGTCGTAGCGGCGCAGCAGCGATACCGACGACACGTAGTCGGCCGACACGGTGACGGCGTGCACGTCGCGGGTCCAGGTGCTCGACAGGTTGAAGCGGTGGCGCGGCATGTCGCCCACGCTGGTCGCCCAGTCGGACAGGCCACCGTTGGTGCCCACCAGGTTGTGCGACACTTCGCCCGGACGTTCCACACGCTTGAAGCGCAGCATGTAGTTGTAGTTGAAGCGGGTCGCCACGCGGCCGTTCTCGCCCAGGTTCAGGCGGTGCGCCACCTCGAAGTCCAGGCCCGAGGTCTGGGTGCTGCCCTGGTTGACGTAGGTGCGGTTGATCGCCAGCAGCTGGCCCGAGTTCGGGATCACGTTGCCGGCCGCATCGACCAGGTTGTTGTTGTCGCGCAGCGCCAGGCCCGGGAACAGTTCCGGGTGCTCGGCCACGTAGGTCGCCGACAGCAGTGCCGTCTCGTTTTCCTTGCGGATGTTGTAGTAGTCGACCAGGATGTCCAGGTTGCGGGTCGGCTGCAGGATGGTGCCGATCGACCAGCTCTTCGACTCTTCGTTCTTCAGGTCCGGGTTCGGGCTCGACATCGACGAGATGCTGCGCGAGCAGTCCAGCTTGTCGGCGCCGGCGACCGGGTTGACGCCGTCCGGGCAGCGGATCGGGTCGACGAAGCCGTTGTTGAAGGTCTGCACGCCACCCGGCGAGACCTGCGACAGGGCAGGAGCGCGGAAGCCTTCGGCATAGGTCGCGCGGAAGGTGACCTTGTCGGTCGCGGCCCACTTGGCGCCGACCTTCGGCACGAAGCTCTTCGCGGTCGGGTACTTGTCGTAGCGGCCGGCGAAGTCCATCTCGAAGGTCTTGGTGAACGGCGTACGCAGCTCGACGAAGCCCGACTTGACGACGCGGCGGCCGTCCAGCACGGAGTTGGCCAGGCCGATGATGTTGCCGGCTGCCAGTTCGGCATCCGAAGTCAGGCCGGTCTTTTCCTGGCGGATTTCGCCGCCGAAGGCCAGGCCGATCTCGCCGCCGCCCAGCTTGCCGAAGCTGGTCGATGCCTTGGCATCGAACTGCTGGACTTGCGAGTAGCCGCTGTTGACCACGTCGCGCACGGCGTTCGGGTCGGCGATGGTGGCGGCGATGGTGCGGTTCTCGGTCGCGATACGGTCGATGACCGGACGGTACAGGTAGCCGTGGCCGGTGTCTTCGCGCTCGGTACGGTTGTACAGGTAGGCCGATTCCCAGTCCCAGTTGCCGACGGTGCCCTTCAGGCCGGTGACGAAGCGGTAGTTCTCGTTGATGTTTTCCGAACCGCTGTTGGTGCCGACCATGCGGAAGCCGACGGCGGTGTTACCGGTCGAGAACGGATTGTCCGGATGACCGGCCGGCAGCAGCAGCTGGTAGCTGGACGGCAGGCCGTTCACGCGGAATACCGTGGTGGCGGAAGTCGACGACACGGTCTTCGGCAGGCCGACGTATTCGCGTTCGGTGCGGTTGTAGCCGATCTCGGTGAACGAGGTGATGTTGTCGCCCAGCTTCAGGGTGATCTTCGACAGGATGTTGGCGTCCTTGCCCTTGCTCTGCGCTTCGTAGTAGTCGTTGACGTCGAAGTTGCAGAACTGGCGGCCGTACAGCATCGAGGTCGGCAGGATGTTGTTGGCGGCGCTGCCGGTGATCAGGTTGCCCTGGCAGCCGGCGGTGCGGTTGACGATGTTGGCGTTGTTCGAGAACGCGGTCGAGTAGTTCTTGGCGCCCGGGGTGCGTTCCTTGAAGAAGAACGGCGCGTTCGACAGGTAGCTGCCGTACGGATTCAGGCGGGCGTTGACGTCGGCCAGCACGTCGCGTTCGATACCCTTGACGTCCTTGATGCCGGTCTGGCCGCGGTTCGACAGGTCGAAGCTGACGAAGGCGTTCCAGCGGTCTTTTTCCAGGTCGCCGAAGCCGACGATGCCGTTGATGTTGTTGCGGTTGAACTCGCCGTCACCGTTGGCGCTGGTCGAGGCCGACACTTCGCCGCCCTGGTAGTCGTCCTTGGTGATGAAGTTGATGACGCCGGCGATCGCGTCCGAGCCGTACACGGCCGAGGCGCCGTCCTTGAACACTTCGACGCGGGCGATGGCCGACACGGGGATGCTGTTCAGGTCGTAGACGGTCGACTTGCCCTGGTTCGGGTCGGCGTAGGCGGCGGCGGCGATGCGGCGGCCGTTCAGCAGGATCAGGGTCGACGAGGAGCCGAGACCGCGCAGCGACGCGGTCGACACGCCCTTCGAGAAGCCGCCGTCGGTGATGTCGTTCGAGCTGCCCGAGCCGAAGGCCGGGATCGAGTGCAGCAGTTCGGCGACGGTATTCGCGCCGGTGGCCGCGATTTCCTTGGCGGTCACCACCTGGATCGGCGACGAGTCTTCCTTGTCGGCACGCTTGATGTTGGAACCGGTGACGTAGACCTTCTGGACCGGCTGTTGGGCCTGGGCTTGTGCGTAGACGAAACCCGGGGCTGCGAGGGTGAGGGCGACAGCGATGACGCTGTGCTTTACTGCGAGTTGCTTAGTCAAAATCTCTCCGTTACGTTGCTACGGGATCGTTGAACGCCCGGGTAGGGCGTGGCCGATTCCCTATTATGCTCGGCAGTAAAGACGGCCGAGGGCCGGCATCAGACCATTTATGATGGGTATTCGTCAAATCGATGGTTCGATTTGTATGCAAACTGCAACAGGTATACAGCGCAGGAATGGGTGTATGCCATGCATATCCATTCACCGCTGTCCCGACGACTGCGCTACCGCAAACCGGGGTCAGAGCCAGGGTCAGAGCCCGAATTTGGG
>DAMAFT010000140.1:0-9051 GCA_031995805.1 Massilia sp. | reverse complement strand
GCAGGTAGCCGATGTTCAGGCCCGGCATCGGGCGTGCTTCGCCCTGGATGTCGGTATCGATGCCGGCCATGATCTTCAGCAGGGTCGACTTGCCGGAGCCGTTCAGGCCCAGCACGCCGATCTTCGCGCCCGGGAAGAAGGACAACGAAATATCCTTCAGGATCTGGCGTTTCGGTGGGACGATCTTGCCCACGCGGTTCATGGTATAGACGTAATTGGCCATGTAATCAGTATTTGGTGAATGCGATTGAAAGGACGACAGCATACTGAAAATTCGGGGGCAGGGCACTCTTTTCCGCGCCGCCCCGCCACTCCCCATTTGCGCAAACACAAACCGGGGTCAGAGCCGGGCTCTGACCCCGGTTTGTGGAAGGTCAAGCTTGTTTCGGTGAGGGAACGGGGCGGCGCAGCAGGCCTTCGGCGGCGAACAGGGCGAGGGCGCTCCAGATCAGGGCGAAGCCGACCAGGCGGTCGAGGCTGAACGACTCGTGGAAGATCCACACGCCCAGCAGGAATTGCAGGGTCGGCGACATGTATTGCAGCAGGCCCAGGATCGACAGCGGGATGCGCCGCGCGCCCGAGGCGAACAGCAGCAGCGGGATCGCGGTGATCGGCCCGGCCAGCACCAGCAGCAGGCGGGTCGTATCCGACGGGGTGGTAATGAAGGCGTTTGCGCCGTGTAGCGTCAGCCAGCCGACATAGCCGGCCGCCAGCGGGAACAGCACCATGGTCTCGAACGACAGGCCTTCCAGCGCGCCCAGCGCCGCCGTCTTGCGCAGCAGGCCGTAGCCGCCAAAGGACGCCGCCAGCGCCAGCGCGATCCAGGGAACGGTGCCGGCCTGCCAGGTCAGCCAGGCCACGCCCAGCGCCGCCACCCCGATCGCCATCCACTGCGCCGGCCGCAGGCGTTCCTTCAGGATCAGGTAGCCGAGCATGATGTTGACCAGCGGGTTGATGAAATAGCCCAGGCTGGCTTCGATCACGTGGCCGTTGTTGACGGCCCAGATATAGATCAGCCAGTTGACGCTGAGCAGGAGGGCCGAGGCGACGAAGCTGAAGAACACGCGCGGCTGGCGCACCAGGTTCAGCCAGCCCCACTGGCGGCGCACCAGCAGCACGATCACCAGGAACAGCAGCGACCACAGCATGCGGTGCGCCAGGATCTGCAGCGGCGGGATGGCGTCGATGGCGTGGAAATACAATGGGAACAGACCCCAGCACAGGAAGGCGAGGGCCGCGGACAGGATGCCGGTGCGCATGGAAAAGGATGAGATGGATTGGCGAACCTGTCATTATCCCGGAAGCCGGCGGAATATGCTGGCGGCCGGACTGGCGCGCGCTCGCCGCGCGCCCGATGGTGCACACTTTGCGTCTGAATCCAAAGCAAAAACTTTGAGAAAATAACATCGCTGGCGGCAAGGAGAACCTTGTCTTTCCCGATTGATTATTCTATTGTGCAACGCACCAGAACAACACATGGTGACAACTTGACGTCCGAACACAAGAAAAGCAGCCTTGCGGCGCTGACCCTGGCTGCGGTGGGCATCGTCTACGGCGACATCGGGACGAGCCCGCTGTACACGCTCAAGACCATCTTCGACCCCACCCATGGCCTGGAACTGAGTACGCCGAACCTGCTCGGCATCGTCTCCCTGATCTTCTGGGGCCTGACGATGATCGTGTCGCTGAAATACGTGACCCTGGTGTTGCGCGCCGACAACCGCGGCGAAGGCGGCATCATGGCGCTGATGGCGCTCGCGCTGAATTCCGTCAAGCGCCACTCGCGCTGGCAATACCCGCTGATGCTGATCGGCGTGTTCGGCGCCACCATGTTCTACGGCGACTCCGTGATCACCCCGGCGATTTCCGTGCTGGGCGCGATCGAGGGCCTGGAAGTGGCCACGCCGGCGCTGTCGCACTACGTGGTGCCCCTGACCATCGTCGTGCTGGTGATCCTGTACAGCGTGCAGCGCCACGGCACGGCCGGCATCGGCCGCTGGTTCGGTCCGGTGATGATCCTGTGGTTCGCCGCGCTGGCCGTCATGGGCATCATCAACATCGTGCAGGCGCCCGTGATCCTGAAGGCGCTGAACCCCTACTACGCCTTCGAATTCGTCGCGCGCAACCAGTTCGTCGCCTTCGTCGCGCTGGGCGCCGTGGTGCTGGCGTTCACCGGCGCCGAGGCGCTGTACGCCGACATGGGCCACTTCGGCAAGAAGCCGATCCGCGTCGCCTGGTTCCTGGTCGTGTTCCCGGCGCTGGCGCTGAACTACCTGGGCCAGGGTGGCCTCTTGATCACGCATCCGGAAGCCATCGACAACCCGTTCTTCCACCAGCTCGGCAGCTGGAGCGTGCTGCCGCTGGTCGTGCTGTCGACGATGGCCGCGGTGATCGCCTCGCAGGCCACCATCTCCGGCACCTTCTCGATGACCAAGCAGGCCATCGCGCTGGGCCTGCTGCCGCGCATGCGCGTGATGCACACGTCGGAAAGCGAGATCGGCCAGATCTACATCCCGGCCGTGAACTGGCTGCAGCTGGTCGTAGTGCTGATCGCCGTGGTGGGCTTCGGTTCGTCCGACAAGCTGGCCGGCGCCTACGGCATCGCGGTGACGGCGACCATGTTCGCCACCACCATCCTCACCTTCTTCGTGATCCGCTACCGCTGGCACCTGCCGCTGGTGCTGTGCCTCGGCGCCACCGGCTTCTTCATGGCGATGGACATCATGCTGTTCTCGGCCAGCACCCTGAAACTGCTGCACGGCGGCTGGTTCCCGCTGCTGCTGGGCGCCGTGCTGCTGACCATCATGCTGACCTGGAAGCGCGGCCGTGAACTGGTCTACGAGAACCTGGAAAAGCACGCGATCCCGCTCGAGGAATTCCTCGATTCGCTGTTCATCGCCCCGCCCGACCGCGTGGCCGGCACCGCCATCTTCCTGCGCGGCGAGACCGACGGCGTGCCGCATGCGCTGCTGCACAACCTGCTGCACAACAAGGTGCTGCACGAGCGCGTCGTGTTCCTCACCGTGCGCATCCGCGAGGAACCGTACGTGCCGGAATCCGAGCAGGTCGAGGTGGTCGCGCTGGGACACGACTGCTACCAGGTCAACGTCAGCTACGGCTTCAAGGACGAAGCCGACGTCCCGGGCGTGCTGCGCCTGTGCGGCGCCAAGGGCCTGGCGTTCGAGATGATGGAAACCTCGTTCTTCATCACGCGCCAGACCATCATCTCGGTGCCCGGCCAGGGCATGATGCCGTGGCGCGAACACCTGTACGTGGCGATGCAGCGCAATGCCCGCACCGCCGCGGCCTATTACCAGATCCCGACCAACCGGGTCATCGAGCTCGGTACCCAGGTCGAGATCTGATCACTCCCTGAGCGCCAGCGCCGGGCGGATGCGCAGCGCCGCCAGCGCATGGCGCAGCGTGGCGGCCAGCGCGACGATGCCCAGCGCGAGCAGCGCCGCCGCCAGCGTCCAGGCGCCGATCGGCGCGCGCTCCGTGAAGGCGCCCAGCCAGCGCTGGATGGCGAGGTAGGCCAGCGGCAGGCCGAGCAGGGCGCCGGCGCCGACCAGCGCGGCGAATTCGCGCGCCACCAGTTTCCCGATCGCCGCGACGCCGGCGCCGTACAGCTTGCGCAGCACGATTTCCTTCTCGCGCCGGCGCACGCTGTACGCGGCCAGCACGTAGATGCCGAAGGCGGCGATGGCGCTCGCGGTGACGCTGGCCGCGGCCAGCAGCCTGGCCAGGCGCAGGTCGTCGGCGTAGAACAGCTCGTCGATCAGCGCCTGCGTGCGCAGCACGCCCAGGCTCTCGTTGGGGAAGTAGCGCGGCCAGGCCGCCTCGATGGCGCGCCGTACCGCATCGACATTGCCCGCGCCGTCGCAGCGCACGGTGAACATGCCGACCCGGTCGCGCAGGTAGAACACGGCCGGCTTCTGCGCGCTGCGCGCCGAGCGGTGGCGGATGTCCGGCGCCACGCCGACCACCTGCATCGGCTTGCCGCCGGCGGTACTGGCGACCGTCTTGCCGACGGCGTCCGCCGCACTGGCGAAGCCGAGCTTGCGCGCCGCCGACGCGTTGACGACCACGCGTTCCGGTTCGTTCGGCTGGTCCAGCTTCGGATCGTAGAGGCGGCCGGCCACGGGCGCGAGGCCATACACCTGGAAGAATTCCGGGCTGACCGCATACAGACCCAGGTCGGTCGCCTGGCCGCCTTCGCGGCGCAAGGTGACGATGTTGTCGCCGACGCTGAACGGCAGGTGCGACACCGCCACGCCCTGCACGCCGGGCAGGCGCGCGACCTCGTCGCGGAACGCGCGCACGCGCGGATCCTGTATGCTGTTCGCGGCCGGGAACATCAGGAGCGGCGCCGGGTCGAAGCCGGGATCGAGGGTGCTGGCATAGCGCGTCTGCCAGGCGACGGCCAGGGTGGTGGCCGTCAGGCCCATGGCGGCGGCGAACTGCAGCACGGTCAAGGCACGCCGCGCCCACAGCCCGTGCGCCGGTTCCGCACCGCCGCGCCCGGCCAGCGCCGCGCCGGCGCGCACGCCCAGCGCCGACCACGTCGGCCAGATGCCGGCGGCGAGGCCCAGCAGCAGCCCCGATCCCAATGCGGCGGCCAGCGCCGGCAGGTCGAACACGGCATCGAGCTTGCGCTGCACCAGGTCGGCGAATACCGGCAGCAGCAGCCAGGCCAGCAGCAGGCCGGCGCCGGTCGCCACCATGCAGACCAGCACCGACTCGGCCAGGAACTGGCGCGCCACCGCCGGCGCCGACGCGCCCAGCACCTTGCGCATCGCGATCTCGCGCCGGCGCGCCAGCGTGCGCACGGTGGCCAGGTTGACGTAGTTGCAGGCCGCCAGCAACAGGATCAGCACGGCCACCGCGGCCAGGCCGAGTACCGCAACGCGGTTGCCGTGCTGGCCGATCGGATCCTCGACGTCGGCCAGGTAGGCGTCGGCGAGCGGCATCAGGCTGTACTCGATCAGGTCCTGCCCGCCCAGCGCCGCCACCTGTTCGGCGTATTCGCGCTGCACCAGCTTCGAGGCGCGCAGGCCGCGCCGCATGGCGTCGACCACGGCTTCCGGATCGGCGCCGGGCAGCAGCTTCAGGTATACGCGGCCCGGCGAAAAGCCCCAGTTTTCCCTGGCCATCCTGCGAAAATCGTCCGGCACCATGATGCCGCCGATGCCGGCCAGCGCCTCGTAGGGCGTGGTGCTGGCTGCCGGCGGATCGGCCACGACGGCCGCCACGACATAGGTATCCCTGTCGTCCACCAGCGTCTTGCCGACGGCATCGACGCGGCCGAACAGTCGCAGTGCCGTCTCGCGCGTCAGCGCCAGACCTTCCGGCCGCGCGAGCGCCGCGTGCAGGTCGCCCGCCAGCACCGTGGGGGCGAAGACCTTCTCGAAGTCGGGATCGACGACGCCCACGTGCACCTTGTGCAGCTGGCTGCCGATGCGCACCTCGAGGCCGCGGTCGAGGAAGGCCGTGGCCAGCAGGGGCTGGCCGCTCGCCAGCGCGGCGTCGCGCGGCGGCAACGGCGCCAGGGCGCCCCACCCATGGCGCAGCAGCGCCAGGTTCCAGCGGGTGGCGAGCTGGTAGACGCGCTCGCGTTCGGGCACGTGCTCGTCGTAGGAAAACGAATGGCGCACATAGCCCAACAGCAGGAAGCAGGCGGCGATGCCGACCGCCAGCCCGAGGATGGTCACGAGCGAATACGCCGGCTCCTTGAGCAGCAGGCGCCAGCCGATGCGGAAATCGCGCAGGTTCATCGTGCCTCCTTATGCCGCCAGCAGCGCGTCGACGACGACGCGGCCGTCCAGCAGGCGCAGCGTGCGCGAAGCCTGCGCCGCATGCGCCGGCGAGTGCGTGACCATGACGACCGTCGTGCCTTCGGCATTGATGGTGCGCAGCAGGCGCATCACCTCGTCGCCGTGCGCGGTGTCGAGGTTGCCGGTCGGTTCGTCGGCCAGCAGCATGACGGGGTTGGCCACCAGCGCGCGCGCGATCGCCACGCGCTGCTGCTGGCCGCCGGACAGTTGCGACGGACGGTGCCTGGCGCGGTGGTCGATGCCCAGGCGTTCCAGCATGGCCTTCACGCGCCGGCGCCGCTCGGACGCCGCCATGCCGCCGTATTCCAGCGCCAGCTCGACGTTCTCGTGCACGTTCAATTCCTCGATCAGGTTGAAACTCTGGAAGATGAAGCCGATCTTCCCGCGCCGCAGCGCGTTCAGTTTCGCCTCGCTCCAGCCGGCCACGTTCTGCCCGTCGAACCAGTAGTCGCCCGACGTCGGCACGTCGAGCAGGCCGAGCACGCCGAGCAAGGTCGACTTGCCGCAGCCGGACGGCCCGGTGATGGCGACGTATTCGCCGGCCGCGATCTCGAGGTCGATGCGGTCGAGGGCCGTGGTGCGGACCTCGCCCGCGGTGTGGATCTTGCTGACGCCTGAAAGCTTGAGCATGGTGTTGGTTCCCTGTTGTGGATGGATTGTATGGTGCGTGGTGCGCACGGGGTGCGCGCCCTACTGCAATCGCAGGCGTTCGGCCTTGCCGAACGACGTGTAGCCGGACACGATCACGGCCTCGCCGGCGGAAAGGCCCGCCAGTACCTCGACCTGGGTATTGCTGCGCCGTCCCAGACGCACGGTGCGCCGCTGCGCGTGGACGCCGTCCGGCGCCACCACGAACACCCAGGCGCCGCCGCCATCGAGGACGAAGGCGCCGTTGGGCAGCAGCAGCGCCGGCGCCGGTTCGCCCAGCGTCAGTTGCGCGTCGATGCCCTGGCCGGCGCTGATCACCTCGGGCTGGGTGCCGGCGAATTCCAGTTCGGCGGTGAAGCGGCCGTCCTTCACCTGCGGGTAGACGGTGGCGACCTTCAGTGCGTAGCGGCGCTCGCCCTGCAGCGCCTGCCCGGTCTGGCCCACGCGCACGCGGCTCAGGTAGAACTCGTCGACCTGGGCGCCGAGCTTGAAGCGCCGAGGATCGTCGATGCGGCCGATGCGCTGGTCGGGACGCACGGTCTCGCCGACCTGCAGGCGAAAGCCGGTCAGCATCCCGGCGGCGGGCGCGCGCACGGCCAGCGCGTCGACGGTCGCACTCACCAGCTTCAGGCCCGACTGCAGTCCCGCGATCACGCCGCCGACCTGGCGCAGCACGCCCTCGCGCACGCGCTCCTCGGCGGCGCTGGCGCGCCGTTCCTCGTCCAGCGCGCGGCGCTGCTGCGCGAGCTTGTCCGCGGCGTCTTCCAGCGCCGCCGCCGACAGGAAGCCGCGCGCCGCCAGGCCGGCGTTGCGCGCGTGCTGCTTGCGCGCCTGTTCCAGTGCGAACTCGAGGTCGGACAGGCGGCGCAGGTGGTCGGTGCGGCCGGCTTCCTGGGCCACGCGCAGGTTGGCCAGGTTCGAGATCTGCTGGGCGTACTCGGTCTGGCGCGCCAGCAGCTCGAGGTGGCGCTGCGGGTTCGACAGGCGGAACAGCAGGTCTCCCTTTTGTACCTGCTGGCCGTCGCGCGCGAACACTTCCTCGACGCGGCCCGATTCCACCGCATCGAGCACGATCGAGCGCAGCGGTTCGGCGCTGGTGCGCACGACGATGTCGTCGTGGAACACACCCGGCGCGACGCGGGCGATGCGCACGTCGCGCGCCGCGACTTCGAGGCCGCGCGGCAGCAGTTGCCAGCCGCCCCAGGCGGCGAGGCAGGCGAGGGCGGCGGCGGCGACGGCGCGTGCGGCGCGCCGGCCGCGCGCGGGCGGCACGTGCTCGTCCATCGCGGCGCCGGTGACGGCACGGGGAGGAAGGCGGTCCATGGGTTTCGTGGAAATGGTCATGCCGCTGTCCTTTGCAAGCGCCGTGCCATGGCCCGTTTCCCGGTGCGCGGCCGCTTTTTCCGCGCGTTCGGCCGCTGGCTGTCCGGTTCCGGACAGGTAAGTGTGTGCGCTTGCGGACAGGTGTGCGGCCAGCGATTGCGGCCGTGGATTGCGCTGCTAGAATGACGGCGACTCCTTGCACCCGCTCCGATGGCCGATTCCACCGCCCGCATCCTGATCCTCGACGATGACCATGACGTCGCCTGCGCCGCGCAGATGCTGCTGCGCCGGCGCCACGGCGCGGTCGCGACGCTGGACGATCCGGCGCGCCTGGATGCGCTGCTGCGCGATGCCGTGCCGGACATCGTGCTGCTCGACCTGAATTTCACCCCGGGCCGCATCGACGGCGCCGAAGGCCTGGCCGTGCTGGACCGCCTGCGCGCGCTGGCGCGCCCGCCCGCCGTGATCACGCTGACCGCCTATGCCGACGTGCCGCTGGCGGTCGAGGCGCTCAAGCGCGGCGCGGCCGACTTCATCACCAAGCCCTGGGACAATGCGCGCCTGCTGGCCGCCGTCGACGGCGCGCTGGCGCGCCGCGCCGCTTCCCTCGTCGCTTCCATCGTCGCGTCCACGGCTGCCGCCGCGCCCGGCCTGATGGGCGACGCCGCGCCGATGCGCGAGGTGAAGGCCCTGGTCGCCGCCGTCGCGCCCACCGAGGCCAACGTGCTGGTACTGGGCGAGAACGGCGTCGGCAAGGAAGTGGTGGCGCGCGCCATCCACGCCCAATCGCGCCGCGCCGCCGGCGTCTTCCTGGCGGTGGACATGGGCGCGCTGCCCGAGTCGACGTTCGAGAGCGAACTGTTCGGCCACCGCAGGGGCGCCTTCACCGATGCCAAGGAGGCGCGCGCCGGCCGCTTCCAGTCGGCGCGCGGCGGTACATTGTTCCTCGACGAGATCGGCAACATGCCGCTGGCGGCCCAGGCCCGTTTGCTGACGGCGCTGGAACGGCGCGAAGTCACGCCGCTCGGCGCCGACCGCGCCGAGCCGATCGACGCGCGCATCGTCAGCGCCACCAACCTCGACGAGGCGCGCCTGTTCGACGCGGCCGTGTTCCGCCCCGACCTGCTGTTCCGCCTGAATACCATCGTCATCCGCGTACCGCCCCTGCGCGCGCGCCGCGACGACGTCCCCGGCCTGCTGCACCACTACCTGTCGCTGTACGAAGGCCAGTACGGGCGTCCCGTGC
>DAMAFT010000139.1:0-9054 GCA_031995805.1 Massilia sp. | reverse complement strand
CCGTGGCGTGCAGCAGGTCGCCCACGAAACGCACCGTCTGCCCGCCCCCGCTGGCCTCGTACACCGTGTGGCCCGGCGTGTGGCCCGGCGCCGGCACGCTGCGGATGCCAGGCACCACCTCGGCGCCGGCGCGGAAGGTCTTGACCCGGCCCGCCTGGCGGTAGGGCGCGAAGGCGGTCTTCGCCTCGTCGGCCATGTATTCGTGACCATGGACGACCTTGTCCTTGTTGGCCGGATCGAGCCACAGCGCCGCGTCGCGTTCGTCGACGTACACGTCGGCGTTCGGGAACACGGCCTTGCCGTCCACCGTCAGGCCGTTCGAATGGTCGCCGTGGATGTGGGTCAGCAGCACCGCGTCGACGTCTTCCGGCCGGTAGCCGGCGGCGCGCAGGCTCTGCACCAGGCGTCCGCCCGCGTGCGGGCCGAAGGTCGTGCCGGCGCCGGCATCGACCAGCACCAGCCGTGTTCCGGTGTTCACCAGGAAGGCGTTGATCGAGGTTTCCACCCGGGTGCCGAGGTGGTGGGCGGCCAGCACCTGGGCGACGTGTTCCGGGGTGGTGCCGGTCAGCAGCTTGTCGAGCGGGATGGTGGCGCTGCCGTCCGACAGCGCGGTGACTTCGACGTCGCCCAGCAGCATGCGGTAGAAACCGGGCGCCTGCGTGCGCACCTGGGGCGCGGCGGCCAGGGCGTCGGGGGCGGCCAGCGGGCCGGCCAGCAGCGCGGCGGCGCCGCTCAGGAACAGGATGGAAAGGGTATGGCGCAGCGTGGTCATGACGGGATCCTCTGGTGTTTTGGTGGACGCCATGATCCAATGCCCAGACCTATCAATCAAATCGATTGGAAAAATCTTGAGTATCAGCGAAAACGATTTTAGAGGCGTCGACCTGAACCTGATGGTGACCTTCCTGGTGCTGATGCGCGAACGCAGCGTGTCGGCGGCGGCGCACAAGCTGTTCCTCGGGCAGCCGGCCGTCAGCGGCGCGCTGGCGCGGCTGCGCCGCCTGTTCGACGACGAACTGCTGGTGCGCGGCGCGCACGGCATGGCGCCGACGCCGCGCGCGCTGGAACTGGAAGCGGCGATCGGGCCCGCCGTGGAACGGCTGCAGCACGCCATCTTCACGCCGCCGGCCTTCGACCCGGCCGGCGCCGAGCGCCTGTTCGTGCTGGGCATGCCGGACTGGGTGGAGTACTGGCTGATGCCGGGCCTGATGGCGCGCCTGCGCGCCGAGGCGCCCGGCGTGCGCCTGGCACTCAGGGAAAGCAATCCGTATGCGTTCAGCGCGATGCTGGAGCGCGACGAGATCGAACTGGGCATCGGGCGCCTGCCCACCACGCCGCAATGGCAGCGCGAGCGCCTGCTGCGCGAGATGGGCTTTCGCTGCGTGTACGACCCGCGCCGCCTGCCCTTCGCGGGCGACCTGACGCTCGACCAGTACGTGGCGGCGCCGCACCTGCTGGTGAGCTACCGCGCCGCCACCGAGAGCCCGACCGACGCCGCGCTGGCCGCGCTCGGCCTGCGCCGCGACGTGTGCTACACGACGCCGCGCTTTTCCTCGGTTCCCGACGTGCTGGAAGCCTGCGCCACCGTCTCGACGGTGCCGGAAGTGCTGGCGCGGCGCTGGGCGCGCTCCGGCCGCGTGGCCTCGTCGGCGGTGCCGGTGGCGCTGCAGCGCTTCACGATCTCGCTGGGCTGGCACGCGCGCCGCGACGACGATCCCGGGCTGCGCTGGCTGATGGACCTGGTCGCGGACGTGGCCGCGCAGGATTGATGCTTCAGTGGGTGGCGCCGCCCGCCTCCGCCACGTCCTCGTCCGCCGCGACGGCCACCTCGACGGCGATGCGCAGGCCGTCGACGATGTCCTGCAGCGCCATCGACGGCGGCCGCTCCGGCCGCTCGGCCGCCTGCTCGGGCAGGAACGGCACGTGCACGAAGCCCGCCTTCAGGCCGGTGCCGGCCGCATGGTGCATCAGGCCGTAGAACACATGGTTGCAGACGAAGGTGCCGGCGGTCTGCGAGACGCCGGCCGGAAAGCCGCGCAGGCGCAGCGCGCGCACGATGGCCTTGACCGGCAGCGTGCCGAAATAGGCGGCCGGCCCGTCCGCGATGATGGGATTGTCGACCGGCTGGGCGCCGGCATTGTCGGGAATCGCGGCATCGTCGACGTTGATCGCCACGCGCTCGAGCGAGATCTCGGAACGCCCGCCGGCCTGGCCGACGGCGATCACGATGTCGGGGTGTACCGCTTCCACCGCTTCCAGCAGGGCGATGTTGACGCGCCCGAATTCGCAGGGCAGCAGGCGCGCGGCGACCTGGAAACCCGGCCCCGTCCAGCCGTCCAGCGCGCGCGCCGCCTCCCAGGACGGGTTGATGGCGGCGCCGTTGAAGGGTTCGAATCCGGTCAGCAGGATGGTCTTGGTAGTCATGCTTGTCTCATTGATGCATCAGGAAATACAACAGGAACACGTTGGCGACGAGCACCGGCAGCGCCGTCGGCAGTTGCGCCTTGATGACGGCGTTGCGGTCCGCCAGCTCCAGCAGCGCCGCCGGCACGATGTTGAAATTGGCCGCCATCGGCGTGACCAGGGTGCCGCAGTAGGCGCTGAACATGCCGATCGCGGCCATGACGGCCGGATTGGCGCCATAGGTGCCGACCAGCACCGGAATGCCGATCCCGCCGGCGATGACCGGAAAGGCCGCGAAGCCATTGCCCATCACGACGGTAAATAGTGCCATGCCGATGCAAAACGCGGCGCAGGCCAGGAATGGGGAATCGAGGGGAATCGCCGTGGTGACGACGTGGGCCACGGCCTTGCCGACGCCGGCCTCGGCGAACAGCAGGCCCAGCACGGCCAGCATGTGCGGCAGCACCACCGCCCAGCCCATCGCATCGATCAGGCGGCGCGCCTCGCGCACGCCCTGCATCGGGGTGGCGCGCGTGACCAGGCAGGCCAGCGCCAGCGCGGCGACGGCGCCGCAGCCCATGCTCGCCAGCGTCAGGTTCTTCGGGTCCAGCAGGAACACGGCCGCGCCGCCCAGGTCGAGCGTGACGTCCTTCAGCAGGGTCGAGCCGATCACCGTCACCACGGGAATGGCCAGCGCCGGCGCCAGCAGCCGGCCCTTCAGGCGCGCCGCGGCGGCGCGGCGCTCGTCTTCCGGCGGCACCGCGGCGCTGCCGGCCCGCACCAGGCCGCAGCCGGCCAGCAGCGCCATCCCGATCATCAGGAGGCCGACCACGGCCGGCGCCAGGCGTTCGCCGGCGAGGTAGAGCAGCGCGTACGCGCCCCAGAACAGCGCCGTCGGCCAGCGCCGCGGATGCGCGCGGTCGCGCAGTGTCATCACGGCCACCGCCGCGAACAGCAGGCCGACCAGCACGTAGAAATCGTCGAGCGCGACGATCATCGCGCCACCTGCGCGGCGGCGATCGCGCGGCGGATGCGCGCATCCAGCCGGCGCAGGTTCCAGGCGTGCACCACGAAGGCGGTGACGGCGGTCGGGATACCCCACAGCGCCATGTGCAGCGGATCGACCTCGATGCCCTCGGCGCGCAGGATGGTCTGCATCAGCACGATGGCGCCGAAGGCGACGAACACGTCCTCGCCGAAGAACAGGCCGACGTTGTCGGTGGCCGCGCTCATGGCGCGGATGCGCTGGCGCAGCGCCTCGTCCAGCGCGACCCCGGCCTGGCGCGCCTGCCCTTCCGCGGCGGCCTGCGCCATCGGCGCGACCAGCGGGCGCACCATGTTCGGCTGGCCGCCCAGGCTGGTCAGGCCGAAGGCGGCGGCCAGCTCGCGCGCGAACAGGTAGACCGTCAGCAGCCGCCCGGCCGTGGCCGAGCGCACCCGCGCGACGGACGCCTGCGCATATTCCTTCAGCCCGAAGCGCTCCAGCAGGCCGATGGCGGCCAGCGGCAGCAGCAAAATCAAGGGCAGGTTGCGCGTCTTGAGGAAGGCCGCGCCGAGCGATTCGAGGATATGCAGCGGCGACATCGCGGCCGCGGCCCCGGTGACCCCGCAGGCGGCGACGACGACCAGCACCGGGTTGGCGCGCAACAGGAATCCGGCCACGACGACGGCGATGCCGGTCAGCGGCCACAGGTTGACGGCGGTAGGCATGGGACTCCGGCTGAGTGGTTGGTGCGGCAGATATTACCTCAGTGATGAAGCCACACGGAAAGCCTCACGCTGCGCAACATGCCGACCGGCCGCGTGGCTTTTGCGCCACCACCACCATTGCCGCCCTCGCACATTGAGCGCACGCAGGACGCCCACCGCGACGCCGCGTAATCTCGGTCCCGTTTTCCCCGCTTTCCCGGAGGTCCGACCATGAACGCATTCCTGGCCCCGGCACGGCGCCCGGTCCGCTGGCTGCTGCCGCGCCTGTTCGTCCTGCTCGGCACGCTCGGCCTGGGCAGTTGCGGCGGCGACGTCGGCATCGGCATCGGCGTCGTCTGGCACGACGGCCCCGACTACCCCGACTACCCCTGGCCGAACCATCCCGACTGGCCGGGCTGGCCCGACCGGCCGCAGGGCGCGACCGGCCTGTTCCCGATCGCCGGCGACATCTGCGGCCAGTGCGGCGGCTCGCGCGACGGGACCGGCGCGGCGGCGCGCTTCGATGCGCCGCAGGGCATCGCCGCCGACGATGCCGGCAACCTCTACGTGGCCGAACCGGCCAGCGCCACCATCCGCAAGGTCACGCCGCAGGGCGTGGCGACGACGCTGGCCGGCCGCGCCGGCGCCGTCGGCTACGCGGACGCCGCCGGCGCGGCGGCGCGCTTCAATACGCCCAGCCGCCTGGAAACCGATGCCGACGCCAATGTCTACGTCACCGACACCGGCAATTCGGCCGTGCGCCGCGTCACGCCGGCCGGGGTGGTCACCACGGTGGCCGGCAACGGCACCTGCGGCAGCCGCGACGGCGCCGGCACGGAGGCGCAGTTCTGCGCGCCGCGCGGCATCGCGCTCGACCGCCGCGGCAACCTGTGGGTGGCCGACAGCGGCAACCACACGGTGCGCCGCATCGCCCCGTCCGGCGCCGTCAGCACCGTGGCCGGCAGCCCGGGCGTGTGCGGCAGCCGCGACGGGCGCGGCGGCCAGGCGCAGTTCTGTGGGCCGCAGGACGTCGAGGTCGACGAATGGGGCAATGTGTACGTGGTCGACACCGGCAATTCGACGATCCGCATGATCGACGAACACGGCGACGTGACCACGCTGGCCGGCCAGGCGGGCCAGTGCGGCGCCGCCGACGGCAGCCCGGGCGCATCGCGGCTGTGTGCGCCCTCCGGCATCGCCGTCGAGGGCAACGATTTGTACATCGCCGACACCGGCAACGCGACGATCCGCCGCATCAACCTCGACAACGTCACCAGCACGGTGGCCGGCACGCCGGGACGCCAGGCCGTCGCACTGGGCGCCCTGCCCGGCAGCCTGGACCGCCCGGCCGGCATCACGCTGGCGCCGGACCGCTCGCTGGCGCTGACGACGCACAACCTGGTGGTGAAGCTGCTGCCGGCACGCTAGGGACGGCCGCGAACGCCTTCAGCGCCGCATGTCCGGGCGCTCCACCAGGCGCCCGACCAGGCGCGCGAGCGGCACCAGCCCGCCGGCATCGGCATCGAGCGACGCCACGGGCACGCCGCCGATGACGTCGCCCTTCAGCGGCGCCGCCGCGAACCAGGCCTGGCCGTCGCGCTCGACGATCTCCGACCAGCGCACGCGGCCGTCCACGACATGCACCAGGAGCGGCGCGTGGATGAGCGGGAAGTCCTGCCGGCCCCACTCGCCGATGCGGCTGGAAAAATCCCGCAGCCCGGGCTGGCCGGCGCCCAGCAGCATCCGCTCGACCTGGAACGCGGTGCGCTGGCAGCCGCCCGCGTTCGAGACGCACACGCGGGTGGAACCGTCGGCGCCGGCCGGCTGCTGCGGCGGACAGGAAGGCGGACACTCCTGCGTGCCCGCGGGCTGCAGGGTGATGCGCTCGACGCGGCCGACCAGCAGCGCTTCCTCGGCATGGGCGGCCACTCCCGGCAACGCAAGGGCAAACAGCAAGGCTCGGCGCATGGCGTTCCCTGTCGATGGCGTCGTCACGGACGGACCGGGTTGACGGCGGCGTCGCCGATCACGGTGGTCCACTGGCGCACGCGCCACTGCACCACCAGGCCGTTCGTGACGTAGGGATCGGCACGGGCGAAGCGCTCGGCCGCCGCGGGCGAGTCGCCGCTGAACAGCAGCACGGCCATGTCGGCCGGCTCGGCCAGCGCGCCGGCCAGCACCAGTTCGCCGCGCTGCTGGGCTTCCCAGCCCAGTTGCAGGTGTTCGGTGCGGAATGCGCCGCGGCGTTCGAGGTAGTCGGGGGCCAGGTCGTACGTCAGCAGGTAGTGCACGGGATCTCCTTCGGTCTTGATGGATGGGCAACCCGGCCAGTGTAGCGCAACCGGCGCCGCCTACTCGCGGCGCCGCCCGCGCTGCGCCGCCGCCCGCGCCACGATGCGCGCCGCCTGCGCCCGGGCCAGCGCCACCTGCGCCGGCGCCAGGCCCTGCGCGACCGCATCGAGGAAGGGACCGTTGAACGGGATCGCATCCTGCTCGGACAGGCCGTCCAGCCCGACCAGGATGTCGCGCAGCGCCATGCCGTAGGCGAGCGCGCTCTGGCGGTCGGCCGTGATCGCCGGATTCTCGAACCAGAAGCCGGTGAACTGCAGGTACAGGCTGGACCAGCTGCCCTGTTCCGCGCGTTGCGCCAGCAGGCCGTTGACGCGCGCCTTCCATTCCTGCACCAGCGGATCGTCGGGCCGGGTACGCAGGGCGTCAGGATCGCCGAACGGCCCTTCCTCGACCAGCGCCGCCAGCGCGCCCTCGACGCCGCCGCGCGCGGCGCGTTCCAGGTAGTCGATGCGCGCCATGCGCATGCGCTCGGTCATGCCGGCGCAGAAGCGCGCCGGATCGGCGACCGGCTCGCGCGGGCCGCCGTCGTCCGCGCCGTCGTCGTGCGGCAGGCGGCCGTCGCGCGCGAACGCGGCGCAGGCGTGCAGCAGCCACCAGGCGCGCCAGGCGTCCTGCGGCGTGCCGCTGGCGGCCAGTTGCTCGATGCGCTGCGCCAGCAGGATGGGCGGCGCCTGGACCGGCCTGCTGTTCGCTGCGGGCAGGTCGCCGGACAGCCAGGCTGGTGCGGAGGGCGCCGGCGGCGGCGGCGGCGCCACGATGGCCGCGGCAGGTGCGGCAGGTGCGGCCATCGTGGCGCCGGCCTCGCCCGCCCCGGCGCGCCACATGGCCACGCCCAGCGCCAGGCCGAGCGCCGCCCCGAGCAGCGCCAGGCCGCCCACCGTCCACCTCGATCCGCCGTCGTTCGCCACGCGCTCCATATCGTTGCAAGCCTAGCAAAGCGCATGGACGCCAACAATGGCGGCGCTGTAACAAGCTGTTGCAGGATACGGAACCCGCGCCATGCGCGTTGCATTTGCGCGCCAGCGCACGCAAAAACCGGCACGGCAGGGTTACACTATATTCATGAGCAATCGAAACAGAATCGCCGCCGCCATCGCCGGCTTCACCGGGATGATGTGGCTCGGCCTCACGGCCGCGGTCGCGGCCAACCAGCGCCGCCTCGTGTTCAACCCGACCGTGGAGCGCGAGGTGCCCAGTCCGCGCAGCAGCGGCCACCGCACGCGCGCCGTCGTGCTGCGCACCGCCGACGGCACGCGCCTGCACGGCTGGCTGATGACGCCCCAGGTGCCGGCCCCGCATCCGGCCGTCATCTACTTCGGCGGCCGTTCCGAGGAAGTCTCCTGGGTCGTGCGCGATGCCGGAAAACTATTTCCCGGCATGTCCGTGCTGGCCGTGAACTACCGCGGCTACGGCGATTCGCACGGCGTGCCGGCCGAGATCCACATGGTCGAGGACGGCTGCATGCTGTTCGACTGGATGGCCGCGCGCGTGGCCGTCGACGCCCGCCGCATCGCCGTGGTCGGGCGCAGCCTCGGCTCCGGCGTGGCCGTGCAGGTGGCCAAGGAGCGGCCGGTGCACTCGGTCGTGCTGATCACGCCCTACGACTCGATCGTGGCGCTGGCCAAGCGCAAGTTCCGCGTGATGCCGATCGACTACATGCTGCGCCACCGCTTCGAGTCGATCAAGTACGCACCCTCGCTGAAGGCGCCCACCTACGTGCTGCGCGCGGCCGAGGACGACATCGTGCCGCATTCGCACACCGACCAGCTCGTCTCCCGGCTGGCCAAGCTGTGCGCGGACGAAGTCGTGCCCGGTTCCGACCACCTGGACATCCCCTACCTGGACGACACGCAGGCGCGCATCGCCCGCTTCTTCACCGCGCAGTTCGCCCAGCCGGTGCAGGCGGTACGCGAGGACGGCGCGGCCGTCGCCGCCGCGGCAGCCGCCGATGCGTCGGTCCCGGCGCCCGCCGCCGCCGCGCTGGCGGCCGTGGCCGATGCGCCGGCGCCGGCCCCCGCAGCGGCGCTGGAAACCGTGGTCGAGGTCGATGCGGCCGCGGCCAACGATGCGCCGGTGCTGGCGGCGTCGGGTTCGGACATCGCCGCGCCGGCCAAGCCGGAATAGCAGTTTGCACCCGCCGGGGCCGGCCTGCCCCGTCCATACGGAGCGCCTGGCAAGGGTACGTCCTGCCGCAAAATCTGTGGTTTTCAGTGAGAAACTGCCAAAAGTTGTCTCCATTTATATTTCAACCATATGAATTGCGAAGTAAAATCGTATTTGCCACGAGTAAACTGGCTGATGCATAGTTGCAAACAATAATGCCGCTTCGCCGGCACCGAAACGCACCACGTCGTCGCAGCAGGAATCCACCGGGTCCGACAGCATCCGCAGGCGCCACCGCCGCGGAGGCGATTCCCTTTTCCTGCGCCTGCGGTCGGCGCTGCGTTGCCGCCCAATGCATCTCTTGTGCCGGTTACAATAGAGGATTCCCAGGAGCCAACACATGAATTTCAAGCAAGCCGGCATGGCGATCGCCGCCTTGTGCATCGCGGGCTCTGCCAGCGCTGCCCGCGAAGTGCCCAGGTATGCCGTCGTCTACGATGCCGGCGG
>DAMAFT010000138.1:0-9082 GCA_031995805.1 Massilia sp. | reverse complement strand
CTGGCCCAGCGCCTTGGTCTGGCCGTTGCTGTACTGGCCCAGGATGGTGCCGTCGTCGGCGGCCGAGAAACGCTGCAGGCGGCCGGCGGTGTAGCCGTCCTGGGTGGTCTTCTTCTCGCTCGTGTCGGAACCGTACTGGGTGCTGCCGGCGAAGTTCAGGTTGATCGGGATCGTGGCCTTGGCGCCCGTCGACGGGTAGACCGGCAGCGAGATCGCCAGCGGCAGCGTCTGGGGCGCCATCAGGGCGGAGGACAGCGCGCCGTTCGCGTCGAACTTCAGCGTGCCGACCGGGATCGACGGCACCTTGACGGCCTTGGCGATGTCCTGGTCGATCTGGTCCGGCGTGTAGCCCGGCGTGGTGCCGGCGGTCTCGGCGGCGGCGCGGATCGCGGCGACCGTCGCCTCGCTGGCGCCGGCGGCGGCGGCGGCGGCGGCGACGGCTTCGCCGGCGGCGCTGGCGTAGGCGGCCTGGGCGTCGTTGATGGCGGCCTGGTCCAGCGGCGACGCCTTGGTCGCGGCGGTCCAGGTGCCACGCGCGGCGATCGACGCGTCGTCCTTCAGGCTGGTGCCGGCGACGGTGACATTGGTCATCTCGGTGCCGTCGCTGCCCACGTACACGTCCCAGCTGCCGGAATCGGTCTTGACGTAGTACATCGACATCACGTGCTAGTTGCCCAGCGTGTCATACACGTCGACCGGGACCTGCTTGTTGTAGGTTTCCGGATCGCTGGCGTCGAACGGGAACTTGGTCGGCACCGATTCGCGCGAGTCCAGGTTCATCTTGGTATCGACGCGCGTGGTGGAGACGGGTTTCAGGTCGGCCGTGTCGATCTGCAGCGGCGCCGGCGAGCCGGCCAGGATCTGGTTGTTCGAGCCGATGCCGTAGCCGGTCAGCTTGGCGCCCTGGGCGTTGACGATGTAGCCGTTCTTGTCGAGCGAGAACTGGCCGTTGCGCGAATACTGCACAAGGCCCGAGGTTTCCATGCGGAAGAAGCCGGAACCGTTGATGGCGATGTCGAGCGGGTTGTTCGAGGTTTCGATATTGCCCTGGCTGAACTGCTGGGCGATGCCGGCCACGGCCACGCCGATGCCGGGGGTGTTGCCGCCGGCGCCGTTCAGCGAACGCGCGTAGACGTCGGCGAACTGGGTGGTCGAGCCCTTGAAGCCGACGGTGCTCGCGTTGGCGATGTTGTTACCGATGACGTCCAGCGATTTCGCCGCGCCGTTCAAGCCGCTCAGGCCTTGTTGGAAAGACATGCGATGCTCCTGTGTAAACTAACTGCGCTGATTGCGCTGATGACGATGAGGGTCCGAAGCGGCGCGGCTTACAGGACCTGCTTGATGTCGGCCAGCGTGACCGCGCCCTTGCCGGGCAGGTTCAGCTTGACGCCATCGGCGGAATTGGTGGTAACGCTGAGCACGCTGTCGAACGACAGGGTCTTGGCATCCTTCAGCGCCTCCCCCTTGCGGGTGGCGGTGACGCTGATGTTGTACTCGCCGTCGGCCACGGTGACGGGCTTGCCGTCGGCGCCCAGCTTCTTCGGGTCGGGCACGCCGTCCCAGGCCAGCGGCACGATGCCGGCCTTCTGGGCGCCCAGGTCCATGGTCTGCACGACGTTGCCGGCCTTGTCGGTGATCGTGACCTCGACCTTGTCGGCATCGCTGCCCACTTCGACGCCCAGGATGGCCTTGCTCCCCGACAGGGTGACCTTGTTGCCCTCGACCAGCACGCCGTGGCCGATCAGGTTGGTCGCCTGCATCGACTCCGCGCTCTGGTAGCTGGCCTTCAGCGATTCCAGCGTCGTGTTCAGCTTGTTCACGCCGGTCACGGTCTGCAGCTGGGCCAGCTGGCTCGTCACCTGGGCGTTGTCCAGGGGGTTCAGCGGATCCTGGTTCTTCAGCTGGGTCACGAGCAGGGTCATGAACTTGTCGGTGTCGGCCTGCACGCTGTCGGTGCTGGTGGCCGGCTTGGCGTTCATGGTCGACATCAGGTCGGTGATGTTCGAAGCGGTGTTGTTGGTAACGGTCGTCGCCATGGGAGCGTCTCAGTCTTGGTAAGGGATTATTGACCGATGGTCAGGGTCTTGAGCAGCATGGTCTTGGCCGCGTTCATCGTCTCGACGTTGTTCTGGTAGGAACGCGAGGCCGACAGCATGTTGACCATCTCGTCGACCACGTTGACGTTGGGCATGTTCACATAGCCCTTGTCGTCGGCGAGCGGATTCTTGGGGTCGTACACCTGCTTCAGCGGCGACGGGTCTTCCACGACCTCGCGCACCTTGACGCCGGTGGCGCCACCGCTCCCGGTCGGCACCGCCTCGAACACCACCTGCTTGGCGCGGTAGGCTTCGCCGGTGGGGCTGGTGGCGCTGTCGGCGTTGGCGAGGTTGCTGGCGGTGGTGTTCAGCCGCATCGACTGGGCCGTCATCGCCGAGCCGGCGACACCGAAGACATTAAACAGGGACATGGTTACTGGCCTCCCTGGATCGCCGCCATCAGGCTGCGGATCTGGTGGTTGATCATGGTGATGCCGGCTTCGTAGCGCAGCGCGTTGTCGGCGAACTGGGTGCGCTCGGTGTCCATCTCGACCGTGTTGCCGTCGACGGCGCCCTGGGTGATGCTGCGGTACAGCACCGGCGTGCCGTCCGGCAACGCCTTGCCGTCGGCGGCGGCGGCGGCGTTCGGGTAGTGCGCCTGCGCCGTCGTGGCCAGCGCGCCGCCCTGCTGGCCGGCCCGGGACAGCGCCCCCTGCAGGGCGCTGGAGAAATCGATGTCGCGCGCCTTGTAGTTGGGCGTGTCGGCATTCGCGATGTTCGACGCCAGCACTTCCTGGCGCTGCGAGCGCAGGCTCAGCGCGGTTTCGTTGAAGCGCAGGTAGTCGTCGAGTTTGCCGATCATGGTTTGCTCCGGGTGGATGGACAGCATCGATCATACGGACCTGCCGAGTCTTCCAATCGGGCAATAAGGGAGGGCAAAACCCGGCTATTCGTAGTTTCAGCAGGGAATCATCCAGCCTAAGATGGCAACCGTCGCACAACCTTGGGCATTGTCCTGCCATGAAACGCATCCTGTTGACCACGTTCCTCCCTGCCGCCCTGCTGGCGGCCACGACCGGCTTCGCCCAGGTGGCGCCCGCTGCCGGCGCGCGCCAGAACCTGAACGCGCTGAAGGGCGTGGTCGAGCAATTCCTGCAGGTGCAGGCGGCCGGCCTGCCGGGCCAGGTGTCGGTGAGGGTCGGCGCGATCGATCCGCGCACGGCGCTGGCCGCCTGCCCGGCCCCGGAAGCCTTCCTGCAGCCGGGCGCGCGCGCCTGGGGCAAGACCACCGTCGGCATCCGCTGCACGGCGCCGTCGAACTGGACCCTGTTCGTCCAGGCCCAGGTCAGCGTGCAGGCCGACTACGTGACGGCGGCGCTGCCGCTGGCCCAGGGCCAGCCGATCGAGCCGGGCCAGCTGGCGCTGGTCAAGGGCGACATCGCCGCCATGCCACCGGGAATCATCACGGACATGGGCCAGGCCGTGGGCCGCACCCCTACCGTGTCGCTGGCGGCCGGCACGCCGCTGCGGGCGGACACGCTCAAGAGCAAGCCGGTCGTGCAGCAGAACCAGGCCGTGCGATTGGTATTGAACGGAAACGGATTTTCGCTATCGGCCGACGGCAAGGCGATCGGCACCGCGGGCGACGGCCAGGTGGTGCAGGTCCGCACCCCGTCGGGCACGGTGGTCAGCGGGACGGCCCGCAGCGGCGGGATGGTCGAGGTGGCGTTCTGATCGTGTCCGGTATTCGCACGGCAACGGCGCGTGGAAAGTCGTCGGGATCGACCTAAAGTTTTCGGCGAGGGCGCCGATAACCAAGGCAGATCCCGGGCTTTCTGCTCCGACCTGAGAAGGATGATGCTGTGAAAATCAACGATACACTCAAGAGCAACGTTCCTGCCGCGACCACGACGGCGACGAATGCGAAAGCGAACGATGCGGCGGCGGCCACCAGGACCGCGCCGTCGTCGGGCGATACGGTACGCCTGTCCTCGCAGGGACAGGCGCTGGCTGCCACGGGCAGCGCGAACCAGGTGTTCGACAGCAAGAAAGTCGAACGCATCAAGGCGGCCATCGCGGATGGCCAGTTCCAGGTAAATTCGGAGAAAGTGGCGGACGGCCTGCTGGAAACGGTGCGCGACCTGCTGCATTCCCGCCAACGATAGAGTACTCAATGGCCATTGCATCCCCGGGCGCAACGCTGCGCGAAGAACAGCAACTGATCGGCTCCATGGTGGAGCTGATGAAGACGGAGCAGCAGCTCCTCGTCAGTGCGGATGCCGATGGCCTCACGACCCTCACGCCGGCCAAGCTGCAGCTGGCGCAGCAGGCGGCCGAGCTGTCGCGGCGGCGCCACAAGGCGCTCGGCGCCGCGGGTTTTCCGGCGGCCGAAGCCGGCATGGAGCCGTGGCTGGCGGCCGGCGGCAATGCCGACACGCGCCGCCTGTGGGACGAACTGCTGGACCTGGCGCGCCAGGCCAAGGAGCTGAACCGCGTGAACGGCATGCTGGTCAACAAGCAGATGGCGCACACGACGAACATGCTCAATACCCTGCGCGGCCCCGCGGCCGGCGCCGCCGGCGTGTACGGGCGCAGCGGCCAGGCGGTGGCGGCGGGGCCGTCGCGGCGCTACGTGGTCGGTTGACCCCGGTGTTTGCCAGCGCACCGCCAACAACCACGAAATATTATTTCACCAACTCATCCATCGTGAAATTTTCTTTCACGAGCATCGGTTCGAGCTGCTCCGGCCACACCGGCGGGCTGAAGTAGTATCCCTGTACCTCGTCGCAGCCGTGCCGGCGCAGGAAGTCCAGCTGCGCCGCCGTCTCCACGCCTTCCGCCACCGCTTCCAGGTTCAGTCCATGCGCCAGCGCGATGATGGCGCAGGTGATGGCCGCGTCGTTCGGATCGCCGATCACGTCCTTGACGAACGAGCGGTCGATCTTCAGCACGTCGAGCGGGAAGCGCTTCAGGTAGCTCAGCGACGAATACCCGGTGCCGAAATCGTCGATCGACAGGACGATGCCGAGCGCCTTCAGCGAGCGCAGCACGTCCGCCGCCTCGGCGGTGTCGCGCATCACCGTGCTTTCCGTGATCTCGATCTCCAGGCTGCCCGGCGGCAGGCCGCTGTGCTCCAGCACCGCGCGCACGCGCCGCGCCAGGCCGGCCTGCTGGAACTGGCGCGCCGACAGATTGACCGACACCCGCACCGGCGCCAGCCCGCGCGCGCGCCAGGCGGCGGCGCGCTGGCAGGCTTCGCGCAGCACCCACATGTCGAGTTCCTCGATCATGCCGGTTTCCTCGGCCAGCGGGATGAAGCGGCCCGGCGGGACCAGCCCCAGCACCGGATGGCGCCAGCGCACCAGCGCCTCGACGCCGGCGATGGCGCCGTCCGCCATGCGCACGCGCGGCTGGAATTGCAGCGTCAGCTGGGCGCGCTCGAGCGCGTGGCGCAGCAGCGCCTCCATGTCGACCCGCTCGCGGATCGCCTCGGCCATCTCGGCCGTGTGGAACCGGTACTGGGCGTTGCCGCCGGCGCGCGCCCCGTTCATCGCTACCTGGGCCATCTGCAGCAGGTCGCCGGCGTCGCAGGGCGCCGCCGGCAGCAGCGCGATGCCGACGCTGCCCGACAGGAACACGCGCTGGCCGGCCAGCACGAACGGTTCGCGCATGCAGGCCAGCAGGCGCTCGGCCAGCGCGGTGGCGGCCACGCTGCCGGAATCCTGTTGCACGACGATGAACTCGTTGCCGCCCTGGCGCGCCAGCGTGTCGCCCGGCTGCAGCTGCGCCGCCAGGCGGGCTGCGCAGTCGCGCAGCACGCCGTCCCCGCCGGACCAGCCGTAGCCGCTGTTGATCTTGCGGAATTCGTCGATGTCGAACACCAGCACCGCCAGCGTGTGCCCCCGGACCCGGGCGGCGTCGATGGCCTCGTCCAGCGTCTCGAGCACGCGGCGCCGGTTCGGCAGGCCGGTCAGGGCGTCGCAGGTCAGCTGCTCGACCATGGCGTGTTCCAGCCGGCGCCGTTCCGAGACGTCGCGCACGATGGCCACCTGCTGGCCGGTCGGCATCTGCGCGCGCCGCACCTCGGCCGGGAACGAGGCCGCATGGAAGCGCCGGCAGCGCGCCTCGCCATTGCCTTCGGTGGCGCCGGGCGGCACCAGGGCCTCGAGCGGCAGCCCGGCGGCGGTCTCGCGCGTCACCCCGAACATCTCCTCGGCGCAGGCGTTCATCACGGCGATGCGGCCGTCCGCGCCGGCCAGCACGATGGCGTCGGGCGCGCATTCCATCAGGCCGCGGAACTTGCCCTCGCTCTCGGCCAGCGAACGCTCGGAGCGCTCCAGGCGGGCGTACGGCGCCTGCACCGCCGCCACGTAGATGGCCCGGAACAGGAACAGGTAGCCCAGCAGCTTGTAGACGTGCCCCACGACGTTGAACACGTCGTCCGGGGTGTCGTAGATGGCGATGGCCATGCGCGACAGGCACAGCATCGCCGCCGCGGCGGCCAGGTAACGGTCGCTGCGCAGGTGGCTCGCCATGGCGCGCGCGAACAGCAGCAGCGTGGCGAGACCGTAGGCCACGATGAGCGCCAGCTCGGCGGCGACCTTGAAGCGCGTCGCCATGCCATCCGGCGCATAGGTCGTCGGCAACAGGTCGCCGGGCACCAGCGCCAGCCAGAATCCGCACGCCGCCGCGCCCAGCGCCAGCAGCAGCGCGACCCGGTGCGTGCGGCGCCCGACGGTGCGCTCGCGCGGCGCCACTGCCGCGGCCAGCAGGGCCAGGGCGCTCAGTCCGCGCGCCACCAGCCAGAACGCGGTTTCCTGGTGCATGCCGTCCGCGCCTGCGCCCAGGCCCGGCATGCCGGGCACGGTCATCAGGTGTCCGAAATCGAGCAGGCCGATCGCCAGCGCCACGGGCGCCAGCACCGCCACCCGGAGCGGAATGCGCGGCCCGACGCCGTGCCAGCCGGTGGCGAACACGCAGGCCGCGACGACCACCGAAAACACTTCCATGGCGGTATGCCAGGACAGGTACCAGGCCGGATTCCACGGCAGCCGGCCGGCGTTGCCGGCCGCCAGCCAGGTGCCGAAGGTCGCCAGCAACGCGACCAGCACGGCCAGGCGCAGTGGTGGCGGGAAACGGCGCAGCAAGGCACTCATGCCGCCCCCGTGTCCGGGGCCAGCAGCAGGCGCACGACCTCGTCGGCCGGCTGCGGGCGGCCGAAGCGGTAGCCCTGCATCTGGTGGCAGCCATGGGCGCCCAGGAAAGCCTGCTGGACGCCGGTCTCGACGCCCTCGGCGATCACTTCGAGCCTGAGCGAGCGCGCCAGCGCGATCACCGCCTTGACGATCACGGCGCCGCCATCGCCTTCGCCGCCCTTGCCGTCCTTGCCGCCATCGATATCCGCGACGAAGCTGCGGTCGATCTTCAGGCTGTGGATCGGGAAGCGCTTCAGGTTCGACAGGCTCGAATAGCCGGTGCCGAAGTCGTCGATCGCCAGCTGCACGCCCATTCCGGCCAGGCGCGCCATGGTGGCGGCGGTTTCCAGGTTTTCCATCAGCACGCTCTCGGTGATCTCCAGCACCAGGCGCGAGGGATCGACGCCTTCCTGGGCCAGCAGGCGCGCGACCAGCCCGGCCACGTCCTGCTGGCGGAACTGGCGCGCCGACATGTTCACGCTCATGCGCAGGTCCAGGCCGGCGCGCGCGAACGCGGCCTGCTGGCGCAGCGCGGTCGCCAGCACCCATTCGCCGATCGGCACGATCAGGCCGGTCTCCTCGGCCAGCGGGATGAAGTCGCAGGGCGGCACCAGCGCCCCGCCGTGCGGCTGCCAGCGCAGCAGCGCCTCGACGCCGACGATGCGGCCGCTGGCGACGTCGACCTGGGGCTGGTAGTGCAGCACGAATTCCTCGCGCAGCAGGGCGTGCTGCAGGCCGGTCTCGAGGCGCAGGTGTTCCTCGGCGTGGACGCCCATGTCGGCCGCGTAGAAATGGTAGCCATTGCCGCCGCCGCCCTTGGCGCGGTACATGGCGCTATCGGCGGCCTTCAGCAGCGACTCGCTGTCCTGGCCGTCGCGCGGGTACATGGCGATGCCGATGCTCCCGCTCGGGAAGACTTCCTGGCCGGCCAGCGTCAGCGGCTGGAACAGGCCGTCGAGCACCTTGCGCGCCACCAGCGCGGCGTCGTCGGCGCTGCCCAGGTCGGCCAGCACCACGACGAATTCGTCGCCGCCCTGGCGCGCCACGGTATCGCTCTCGCGCAGCGCACTGCCCAGGCGGCGCGCGATCTCGACGATCAGCTGGTCGCCGGCCTCGTGGCCGAGGCTGTCGTTGACGTGCTTGAAGCGGTCCAGGTCGACGAACATCACGCCCACCTGGCGCCCGCTGCGCTGGGCCTGGACGATCGCCTGGCCGAGCCGGTCCTGCAGCAGCAGCCGGTTCGGCAGCCCGGTCAGCGCGTCGTGGTTGGCCATGCGCAGCAGCGCTTCCTCGGCCTGCTTGCGCCGCGAGATGTCCTCGACCGCGACGATCAGGCGCAGCTGGCCGCTGGACGCCTCGCGCATGGTCGAGGCGCTCACCGCCACCCAGACCAGGCTGCCGTCCTTGCGCAGGTAGCGCGTCTCGCGCTGGAAGTCGCGGATCTCGCCGTCGACCAGGCGCGTGAACAGCGCGCGGTCCTCGGCCAGGTCGTCCGGCCAGGTGATCTGGTGGAAGAAGCGCTGCAGCAGCTCGATCTCGGTGAAGCCGACGATGCGCGACAGCTTGCGGTTCACGCGCAGGAAGCGCCCTTCGCGCGACAGCAGCGCGATGCCGACGGCGGCCTGGCTGAAGGTCAGGCGGAAGAATTCCTCGCTTTCCTGCAGGCGCAGCCGGGCCTGGCGCCGGAACGTGACGTCCTGGCCGATCAGCAGCAGCAGGCAGCCGCCGGCCTGGCGCGTGCGGCGGATGTTGAACTCGAACCAGCGCACGCCGTCGGCATGGCCGTCGACGGCCACCGCGACCGCCGCGGCGACGCCGTCCTGCGGCATGCCGGACGCCAGCGCGGCGGTG
>DAMAFT010000137.1:0-9143 GCA_031995805.1 Massilia sp. | reverse complement strand
CGGCCGAGGTCTTCGACTTGTAGTACTGGTTCGGCACCGGCGGGCCCGAGAAGGTGCCCAGCGTCTGCGGACCGTAGTTGACGATGCGGAAGTCCGTTTCCAGGCGGCCCAGGATGTAGTCGAAGTCCAGCGTGGCCTTGCGGCGCGGGCCGCCCTGTTCGATGAACAGGCGCTCGCGCTCGGACAGCAGCACGTCCTCGTAGCCGGCCAGCGCGCTCGGCGCGTGCACGCCCGTCACTTCGGTCTTGCTGAAGTTCATGGCGAGGAAGGTGTTCAACTTGCCGGCGCCCAGCTGCATGCGGTGCGAGGCGGTCAGGTCCAGGCCGCGCGTGCGGGTGTCGACCGAGTTGACGAAGAACTGGGCCTGGCCCACGCCCAGGCTTTGCAGGGTCGCGCCCAGCGCCGGGTAGTTGTCGGCGTCGAAGCGGCCGGACAGCACGATGCGGTCGTCGATGCCGATCTGGTACAGGTCGGCCGTCACCGAGACCGCCGCGGTCGGGGTCCAGGTCGCGCCCAGCGTGAAGCTCTTCGACTTTTCTTCCTTCAGCTTGGGGATGCCGGCCGCGTTGGCGACGGCGCCGCCGTTCGGCGCCAGCACCACGTCGAGCGGCACGCCGCTGACGAAGTCGGTGAAGGTCGAGGAGAAGTAGGCCTGCTGCAGCGAGGGCGCGCGGAAGCCCGTGCTGGCCGAGGCGCGCAGCAGGAAGTCGTCCGCCGGCTTGTACGAGCCGGCCAGCTTGCCGGTGGTGGTCGAGCCGAAGTCGGAATAGCGCTCGTGGCGCACGGCGGCCTGCAGCTTGGTGCGCGGCGCGATGTCGGCCTCGAAGTCGAGGTAGGCTGCCGTGCTGTGGCGCTTGCGCTTGGTGGCGTCGCCCGGCTGGAAGCCCGGGAAGCCCTGGCTGCCGGCATTGCCGCCGACGCCGACGCCGTCGGCATCGACGTAGGAACCCGGCTCGCCCGCGAAGATCTTGTACTGCTCGCTGCGGTACTCGAAGCCGAAGGCGGCGTTCAGGCCGCCCAGCACGCCGTCGTAGAAGCGGCTGAAGTCGGCGTTGGTGGTCGCCTGGCGGAATTCGAAGCCGCCGGCGTCGAATTGCGAAGGGCTGATGCCGCGTCCGCCGTTGACCAGGTCCAGGTTGGCGATCGAGGCGTTGAGCGTGTGCGCGATCGTGTAGCGCATGCGGTTCGACCCGTAGGTCTGCGAGAAGTCGCCGGCCCATTCGCCGAAGCGGGCGCGGTAGCCGACGGTGCCGTAGCGGTCGTCGACGGTGGCGTCGATGAAGGGCACGAAGCCGTCCGGGTACATGGCCGCCGAGTTGCGCGACGGGATGTCTTCGGAACCGATGCCTTCGCGGGCCCAGGCGGCGGACGAGGCGTCGCGGTCCTGGGCGCCGGCCGTCAGGTACAGCTTGCCCGGGCCGACCGGGAATTCGCCATTCAGGTAAACGGTCTTGTTCTTGACCTTGGAGTCGCCGATGATGCGCGGATTGTCGGCTTCGGCGCGGTTGGAGCGGCCGCGGTCCAGGTATTCGCCGGTGATGCCGAGCACGCCGCCGCCGACGGCCACGCCGCAATAGGCCGAGGCGAGCCAGTTGCTGCCGTCGCCTTCCGAATACTGGCCGCCGCCCAGTACCGCTTCGCAGCCCAGCGATTTCTTCAGCTGGATGTCCATCACGCCGGCGATGGCGTCGGAACCGTACTGCGCGGCGGCGCCGTCGCGCAGCACCTGCACGTTGCTGATGGCCAGCAGCGGGATCGCGTTCATGTCGGTGCCGGTATTGCCGCGGTTGCGCGCGCCGAACAGGTTCACCAGGGCCGTCGTGTGGCGGCGCTTGCCGTTCATCAGCACCAGCGTCTGGTCCGAGCCGAGGCCGCGCAGGGCGGCGGAGTCGACCAGGTCGGCGCCGTCGGCGCCGGTCTGGCGCGTCGAGTTGAACGACGGCGAGATGTTCGTCAGCGTCTGCGCCAGGTCGAACTGGCCGCCCTGTTCGGCGACCTTGGTCATCGGGATGATGTCGACCGGGACCGGCGTGTCGATGGCCGAGCTGGCGCCGACGCGGCGCGAGCCGACGATGTTCACGCTTTGCAGCGGCGTCTCGCTGGCGGCCGGCGTGGAAGTCTGGGCGAAGGCGGCGGGCGCGAGAGCGAACGCCGCACCGCCAGTCAGGCCAAGCACGATGGCCTGGCGAATCGGTGTCAATTTCATGCATGCTCCCCTGGGAAAAATTGAATCCTAATCAATTAGTCTCAGGGCAACAAATCCTATGTCGCATAACCGCAACGACTTAGAATATAAGCTCTAGGCATGCACTGTCATGACGCGCAATATGGTCGTCGGTGGTGCATGCGTGCTCATTCCGAGTGAAAGTCCTCGTCCGATGCGAACAGGTCCCAGGCCGCGATGAACAGGGCCGCGACGACCGGCCCGATCACGAAACCGTCCAGCCCGAACAGCGCCATGCCGCCCAGCGTGGACAGCAGCACGATATAGTCCGGCATCTTGGTGTCCTTGCCGACCAGGATCGGGCGCAGCACGTTGTCGACCAGGCCGATCACCAGCACGCCGTAGACCATCAGGCCGATGCCTTCCCAGAGCGAACCGGACACCATGAAATAGATGGCGACCGGCGCCCACACGAGCGCCGCGCCGATGGCCGGCAGCAGCGACAGGAAGGCCATCACCACGCCCCACAGCAGCGGACCCTGCACGTCGAGGAACCAGAACGCGATGCCGCCCAGCGCGCCCTGCGCCGCGGCGACCAGCACGTTGCCCTTGACGGTGGCGCGGATCACGGTGGTGAAGTTGTCGAACAGGCGCTGCTTGTAGATGCGGCCCAGCGGTACGGCCTGGCGCACGCGCCGCGCCAGGTGGTCGCCGTCGCGCAGCAGGAAGAACAGCAGGTACAGCATGACGGTCAGGCTGACCAGGAAGTCGAGCGTGTTGCGGCCGAAGTTGAGCGCGTAGGTGCCGACGACCTGGCTGATCTGGGACGCGACGGCCGCCAGCTTTTGCTGGATGGTGGCCAGGCTGGTCAGGTCGAAGCGTTCCAGCAGCGCGATCAGCCATTGCGGCAGCACGCCCATGACCTGGCGGAAGTAGGCGCCGAAATCGACGTGGCCGGCACTGACCCGGGCATACACGCCGGCCGCCTGCTGCACCAGCGACACGGTGATCAGGGCCACCGGGATCAGCACCAGCACGACGATCACCAGCAGGGTGAGCAGGGCGGCGCCGTTCTTCCGTTGCTTCATCTTCGCGAGCAGCCAGCGGTACATCGGCACGAACAGGATGGCCAGCACGACACCCCAGAACACCGCGCCGGAATACGGCAGCAGGATCCAGCCGAAGCCGATCGTGACGATGGCCAGCAGGAGCAGGAAGACTTTTTGTTGCAGCGTGAATTGGGTCATGGGATGAAGGATGTGATCTTGGCAATTCCTTGGAGCATGATAGACGATCCTGCCGACGACCGGCGTTTCAGTCCGTACGCGGGTTGGGATAACCAGGGTACCGGCCCTACAGGTAAGCCGCCAATTCCTCCGGCGTTCCGTGGGGAAACGCTTCCTTCAGGTAGTCGAGGAAGGCCGACACGCGCGCGCTGAGCAGCCGGCGCGACGGATACAGCGCCCACAGTGCGATCTCCGGCACGTCCGCGTCGCCCCAGTGCACCAGCGTGCCGGCGGCCAGGTCGCGGCCCACCAGCGATACCGGCAGGCGCGCGGCGCCCACGCCCGCGCGCACCGCGTCGCGCACCATGACCAGCGAGGACAGGCGCAGGACCGGTTCGATGGCGAGCCGCTCGCTGCCCGCCGCCGCCGTCATGTTCCAGGCCGCGGGCTGGTCGGCGCCGCCGCGCACGACGGCGGGAACGGCCGCGCCGTCGCGCGGGCGCGCCAGGCCCGGGCCGGCCACCACCACCAGGCGGTCGCGCAGGATGATCCTGCCGACGAGGTTCTGGTCCGGCGCGGGATCGACCCGGATCACCAGGTCGACCGCTTCCTCGACCATGTCGACGGCGCGGTCCTCGCTCGTCACCTCGAGCCGCACGTCGGGATGGCGCAGCGCGAAGCCGGCGGCCAGCCGGCCCATCGCGGTCTGCGAGAACAGCAGCGGCGCGCTGATGCGCAGGCGGCCGCGCGGCCGGTCGCCGCCGGAGGCGATCGCGGCCGCCGTCTCGTCGATCTCGGTCAGCAATGCCCCGGTGCGCTCGTGCAGCGCCCGTCCTTCCTGGGTCAGCTTGAGCAGGTGCGCGCCGCGTTCGAACAGGCGCAGGCCGAGGGCGCCTTCCAGTTCCGCGACGCGGCGCGACAGCGTCGCCTTCGGGCGGCCGCTGGCGCGCGCGGCGCGCCCGAAACCACCGTGGCGGGCGACGAGGTTGAAATCGGCAAGAGCGAGCAGGTCCATATTGCGTGTTCCATTGGTGAGACGGGATGTCCAAATATACCGTCTATCGGTTCGCCTGTGGGATGGGTACGATGAAAACCGTCGATCCTGATTTCAACTACCCAACTGGAGAACCAACATGACCATCCTCGTTACCGGTGCCACCGGCACCATCGGCCGCAACGTCGTCGAACAACTCGCCCGCCGCGGCGCCACCGTGCGTGCGCTGGTGCGCGATCCTGCCAAAGCCGCCAAGGCCGCCTTCCCGGCCGGCGTGGAAGTGGTGCAGGGCGACCTGCTCGACGTCGACGCCATGCGCGCCGCGCTGTCCGGCGTGTCCACCCTGTTCCTGCTGAACGCGGTGGTGCCCGACGAATTCACCCAGGCGCTGGTCGCGCTCAACCTGGCCCGCGCGGCCGGCATCGAGCGCATCGTCTACCTGTCGGTGATCCATAGCGACGTGTATGCCGACGTGCCGCACTTCGCCGGCAAGTTCGGCGTCGAACGCATGATCGAACGGACGGGCATGCACGCCACCGTCCTGCGTCCCGCCTACTTCATGGACAACGACCTGGCCATCAAGGACGTGGTGCTCGGCCATGGCGTCTACCCGATGCCGATCGGCGCCAGGGGCCTGGCCATGATCGACGCGCGCGACATCGGCGAGATCGCGGCCGTCGAGCTGCTGCGCCGCGAACGGGCCGCCGGGCCGCTGCCGTTCGAGCGCATCAACCTGGTCGGCCCCGACACCTTGACGGGCGCCGGCGTGGCCGCGATCTGGTCGGACGTGCTGGGCCGCCCGGTGGCCTACGGCGGCGACGACACGGCCGCCTTCGAGCAGAACCTGCGCCACGCCATGCCCGCCTGGATGGCCTTCGACATGCGCCTGATGAGCGAACGCTTCCTGGACACCGGCATGCTGCCGGAAGACGGCGACGTCGCACGCCTGGAAGCGCTGCTGGGACGGCCGCTGCGGTCCTACCGCGCATTCGCCGCCGACATCGCCGCGGCCTGACGACGAGAACATCAAGGAGAACATCATGATTTATTCGACTGCCACCGTCCCGGTCAATCCGGAAGGCACCACCCCGCTGACGCGTGCCCAGGCATGGGCCGGCCTGGTCAGCAAGGCGCGCGACGCCCGCCTGTTCCTGCCGCCGGGCCTGTGCACCCGCTGCGACGTCGTGGAAGAGAGTGAGACGCACATCGTGCGCGAGGCCACGATCGGCGGACAGGACCTGCGCGAGATCATCGCCTTCGAGCCCGGCAGCAAGGTGTCGTTCTTCCAGGCCGGCGGGCCGCGCGAGGGCGTGATCGTCAACCAACTGTTCGAGGACGCGGCGGGCGTGCTGCAACTGCGGTTCTACTGCTACCTGGGCTTGCGCGGCAAGGAGCCGGGCGGTCCCGAGGAGCAGGCCGAGCAGGCCTGGATGGATGGCGACAAGGGGTACAAGAGCGCGCTGCTGTCGACGCTCGCGCGCACCCGCGCGCTGCTCGAGGCGGGCCGGCTGTGAGCTACGCGCGTGGCTAGGAGTCTTCCGGCGGCGCCGGGACGGCGCCGGCCTCCTTGCGGCGCCGGCTGTGGTTGGCCGCCACCACGCCGACGCCCAGCAGCGCCAGGCTGAGCATGGTGCCGATCGACGGCGCCGACAGCCAGCGCAGCGGCTGTTCCGGCGTCTCGGACGGGACCTGCCGGGGCGGGTCGGAGGCGGGGGCGGCAGGCAGGGCCACGGCGGCGGGCTCGCCCGCGAACAGCGCGACCATCTCGCGCGCGAACGGTCCCGCATCCTGCGGCGTACGGCTGGTGAGGAGCAGGCCGTCGCGCACCGTGTCCTGGTTCAGCCAGGTGGCGCCGGCATTCACGACGTCGTCGCGCACGCCGGGCCAGGCGGTCAGCAGGCGGCCGGCGGCCAGGCCGCTCGACACCAGCACCAGCGCCGCGTGCGACATGGCCGCGATGGGCTTGCCGGCGGCGTGGAAGGCGCGCACGAAGTCGCGCGCCGCGGCGGACTGGCGCAGCAGGTCGGGGCCGATGTAGCCGCCGGGGATCAGGAGGCCGTCGTAGTCGTCGCAGCGCGCGGCGTCGACGGCGGCGTCGACCCGCAGCAGTTCGCCGGACTGGTGCACGTGCATGCCGCGGATGCGGCCGAGGCGCAGCGCCACCAGCGTGACGGCTGCGCCGCATTGACGCAGCGCGGCGGCGGTGGCATCCAGTTCCGCCTGCTCGAAACCGTCGGCGGCGAGCAGGGCGATGCGCTTGCCGGCGAGCTTGTCTGGATCGTTCATGGTTCCTCCCGGGGACATGCGGCAGATTCGCCGGGGAGGGGATTAGTTCCGTGGAGCGCTCGCCCGCGCCGCGCTCAAGCCATGAAGTCGAACAAGGACATCGGCCTGGCCGCCCCGCCCAGCCCATACAGCGCGTTGCCGCCGGACCCGATCAGCGCATACTGCTGCGCCAGCATGCTGGCCTGCTGGTTGACGATGTCGGTCATCTGCGTCTTCTTGGCCGTCAGCTTGTCGACGTCGCCCTGCACGGCCGCGGCCTGGTTGGCCAGGAGGCCGCCCTTGGTCATCTGCTGCGTGACGCGGGTGGAAAACTGGTCGGCCAGGCCGCTGCCGGCCTTGGAGAACAGCAGCGTCACCTTGTCCGGATCGGCGGCGACGGCTTCCTTCAGCCTGGCCTCGTCCAGCACCAGGGCGCCGTTCTTGCGCGTGATGCCCATGTCGGCCAGCGCCTTCTGGTCGGCGCCGTCGAGCACCTGGCCGACCTGGGTCTGCACCTGGCGCAGCAGGATGTCGTTGGCCGTGTCGCCCGACTTCAGCCCGCCCAGCTTGGTGTTCATGGTGTTGAAGGCGGCGACGAAATCCTTGATGTTGGCGGCGATGGCCGACGGGTCGCGCGCCACCTTCACCTCGCTCTTGCCGACCTCGTTGAGCGTCAGCGATACGCCGGGCAGCGCCGCCTCCAGCTTGTTGGCGGACGACGTGACGGTCTTGCCGTCCACCACCACCTGCGCGTCCTGGGCCGCGGCCTTCTGCGTCATGGCGCTGTTGACCCCGGGGCCGTAGGAGAACAGGCCCTGCAGCACTGGATCGCCGGAGACGCCGATGCGCATCGTGTTGGCCGCCCCCGACTTGCTCGCCAGGCTGAGCGAATAGCCCTTGCCGTCCTGCACCACCTTGGCATCGAGGCCGGCGTCGCGCATGGCCTTGGCGATGCCGTCCAGCGTGTTGTTGCTGCCGTCGATCTTCAGCGTGGCCGAGGTGGCGTTGCTGCCCGTGCCCATGTCGATCTTGATGAGCGTGGTCGTGCCGCCGCCCAGCGCCGCGCCCTTGTCGGGCAGCGCCTTCGAAGCCAGTTGCTGGCCCTGGGCGAGCTGCTTGACCTCCACCGTGTGCGTACCGGCGACGGCCTTGCTGTCCGTGAGCTGGGCGGTGACCGCCTTGCCGCTGGCGCTGGCCGCCGCGTCGAGCTTGTCGCCGGACAGCTTGCCGGCACTGGTGCGGAACTCGTCCAGCGCCAGCGCCAGCTTGCCGATGCCGGACAGGCGCGCGTTATCGCGGCTGATCTGGGCATCGATGGTCTTGATGCCCGGATTCTGCGCCAGCAGCGACTTGGTCGCCGAGGTGTACAGGTCGGCCAGTCCGCTGGTACCGCCGAGGCCCGATGCCGCATTTGATATGGAGGTCGTCATATGAGCATTATGCGCCTGGAAACGGTCGAGTGTTGCACCGAACAGCACCGGTTTGTCCGTTCAATTGTGGCTTTTGTAAAAAAACGACCACCTTGAGCCTTTAATGATAATGACTTATCATTACCAAATACAACATCGAGAGGAAACCGAACCATGCACGTCCCGACCTGCCAACCGAAGCCGCTCGCGCTGGCGATCCTGTTCGCCTTCGGCGTTCCCCTGGCCGTCCACGCCCAGTCCGCACCGCCGGATGCCGGCCGCCTGCAGGGCGATCCCGACAGCGTGCCCACCGTCGTGATTTCCGCCAGCGCCCTCGGCCTGGTGGACGACGACATGGTCACGCCGGTGACGTCGCTGTCCGGCGGCGCGCTGGTGCGCGCGCGCGAATCGACGCTGGGCGAGACGCTGGCCAACCAGCCGGGCATCACGTCGAGCCACTTCGGCGCCGGCGCCAGCCGCCCGGTGATCCGCGGCATGGATGGGCCGCGCGTAAAAATCCTGGCGGACGGCGCCGAGGTGCAGGATGCCTCCACCATCAGTCCCGACCACGCGGTGGCGTTCGAGCCGATGCTGGCCGAGCGCATCGAGGTGCTGCGCGGCCCGTCGGCGCTGGCGTACGGCGGCGGCGCCGTCGGCGGCGTCGTCAACATCATCGACCGCAAGATCCCTACCGCCATGCCGGGCAAGCCGGTGGAGGGCAGCGTCGAGCTGCGCGCCAACTCGGCGGCGCGCGAGAAGGCCGGCGCGTTCGAGCTGACCGGCGGCGCCGGCAGCGTGGCGGTGCACGCCGAGGGCGTCAAGCGCGATGCCGATCCGTACAAGGTCGGCAGCGGCTGGAGCGAGGGCGGCCGCGTGCTTGGCAGCGACAAGGACACGGAGACGGGCAGCGTCGGCCTGTCCTGGATCGGCGCGCGCGGCTACCTGGGCGCGGCCTTCACCAAGGAGCGCACCGACTATGGCATCCCCGGCCACAACCACGACGCCGAGGGCTGCCATCCGCACGGCGACCACCTGCATTGCGGCGGCCACGGAGAGGAAGAGGAGGGCCACGACCACGAGGGCGA
>DAMAFT010000136.1:0-9148 GCA_031995805.1 Massilia sp. | reverse complement strand
GGCCCATGCCCTTCAGGATGTCCTGGATGCGCGTCAGCACGCCCACGGTCTGGGTTTTCGTGTCGCCGAAGGCGGCCAGCGCGTTCGGGTCGGCGGCCTTGTCGACCACCGGCGGCACCTGGCCGCTGATGAAGTGGATGGTGGCGTTCGGCGGGATCGTGACGGCCTGGGCGATCGGGAAATCCGAATTCGGGATCTTGTGGCGCACGATGTCCTGGGCGCCGGCGACGGCGGGGAGGGCGGCCAGCAGCAACAGCAGGGCGGTGGTTTTCGGTGGTTTCATGGGGCCTCGCGGTGGTTGGGAATGCGGTGGACTCAGTGCTTGCTCAGTGTTTGTTGCCGAAGCGCCCGCTCGAGGCCGGCGCCACGCCGAGCGCGGTGCGCTGGGCACCGACCTCCTGCTCGCCGATCGCGGCCGCGCCGTTGCCCCAGCTGGAACGCACGTAGCTCAGCACCCGGGCGATGTCGGCGTCGTCCAGGCTGCCCGAGAAGTCGGGCATGCCGCCGCGGCCCTTGAGCAGCACGGCGGCCACGTCGCCCGGCGCGCCCTGCACGAAGGCGTTGCCGGCCAGCGCCGGGAAGGCGCCCGGGATGCCCTTGCCGCTGGCCTGGTGGCAGGCCGCGCAATTCTTGGCGAACAGGGTCTTGCCGTCCATGGACTGGACGTCGGCGGCGGCGACGGTAGCGGGGACGGTGGCGGCGCCGGCCAGCAGGACGGCGGCGAAGGTGTGCCTGGAGATCATGCGCTGGCTTTCTTGTGGAGTTGTTCGATCTGCTGCCATGCCGATTCGATGGCGCCGGCCTGCCAGCCGGTCAGGTAGCTCAGGTGCTCGCCGGCCAGCAGGATCCGGCCCTCGCCCGCCAGCAGCGTCGGATAGGCCTTGTCGCGGCCGGCCTGGTCCCATTCGGCCCAGCCGCCCAAGTTGTACTGGACGCGGTGCCAGGCGACCGAGAAGGCGTTTTCGTAGGCGTCGCGATAGGCCGGGAAGACCTTCTGGCCGGCGGCCACGGCGAACTCGGCGCGTTCGTCCGGGTTCAAGGCGCTGACCTCGATGGCGTCGAGCGCATAGTGGTAGTAGCCGAGCACCACGCCTTTCTTCTGCTGCCAGCCGGACGAGGGCAGCGAGATCGTGTTGATGCCCTTCATGTCGGTCAGCACATGGCCGCCGTAGATCTGGTCGTCCTCTTCCCAGAAGCGGCGCTTCATCTGCAGGCCGATCTTGCCTACCGGGGCATAGGAGACCGACTTCATCGCGGCCTTGAACCCGTCCGAGAAATCGCTGTCGATGGTGCGCAGCACCGACAGCGGCACCGCGCAGATGCACCAGTCGGCCTTCACCTGGGAGACCTTGCCGCTCTTCGTGTCCTTCACGGCGATCGTGACGCCGTCGGGCGACTGGCGGATGGTCTGCACCTCGGCGCCGTAGCGGATCTTCCGGCCCAGGCGCTTCGAAAAGCCCTGGGCGATGCGGTCCATGCCGCCCACGGGCTGGAACATGGTGGCGTGCATCGGGAATTCCTGCACCGCGCTGTAGACCTTGCCGACTTTCGAGGCCAGCAGCGTGTCGAAGGCGAGCGGGTCGGACGCCTTGCCCGGATTCAGGCCGGCGCCCGGCGGCACCGCCCAGCCGCGGCCGTTGCGTCCGCGGTAGGCCAGGTCCTTCTTTTCCAGCGCGCCTTCGTGCGCCAGGTAGTCGAGCAGCAGCATCTGGTCGTCGGCGTTCAAGCGCGCGTCGAGCATCTTCGCCTGCACCGACTTGGCCAGCAGTTCGGCCACGTGGCCGCGCATGTCGGCCTTGACCTGTTCCGCGCGCAGGCGCTGCTTCGACAGCGGGCCGGCGTCTTCCATGTAGACCCAGGCGTGGTCGTTCTCGTTGACCATCACCTCGACCGGGATGTCGAACTGCTTCGTGTAGTACAGCGTCGACTGGTGGTCGAGCGGGATGCGCCAGGGGCCGTGGTTGATGTAGTGGCCGTCGTCGAAGCGGCAGACCTGCCTGTCGCCGCCCAGCTCCTGCAATGCGAAGCCCTTGCGCGCCGTCTGGCAGCGGCCGCCGGCGAAGCCGCGCGCTTCCAGCACCTCGACGCCGTAGCCGAGCCTGGACAGCTCCCAGGCCGCCGTCATGCCGGCCAGGCCGGCGCCGAGGATCACGACCGTCTTGCCCTTGCCGCTGCCGGACAGTGGCGGCGGGGCGGACGTCCGCGACGCGATGCCCATGCCCCAGGCGTTCATGGTGTTGAGTAACAGGGCCGAACCGCCGACGGCGGCGGCACGGTGGAGGAATTCGCGTCGCGTCAGCGACCGGGTCAAACGTTTCATCCGCACCTCAGCTGGTTGTTGCAGGAACCTTCTCGTTCCTTTGCGTTTCAGCAATAGGTGTGCCAGGGAATGTGCGGATAAAAGGCTAAATACTCATGAAAAATAAAGTATTTATTAAGAAAAATTATATGTAAGTTTGTCGTAAGACATGAAATTCAAATAAAGTTCGTTATCGGCGGTCCGCTTGAGTCGGTTCCAGAGAAAGATGCCGCCCATCCTCCAAGCGCCGTATCCATACTTTGTTTTGCGCGCCGGACTTTGTTTTTCGCAGCAAGCCGGCCCATGTGCGGCGGGTGGGCCGCCATGCACTCCAGATACCCGGAAGAGGCATCCGGCGCGTTTTGCGGCAGCGCACCATCGTGGGCCGGCGCGCACTGGAAAGTTACAGTTCGATGACGCCGTGCACCGCCGCGGCCGGGCGGTGTTCCGCCGGCCCCTGCGCCGGCGCAGTCTGGGCGTCGTCCTTGTCCAGCCAGTAGCTGAACTGGCCGAAGCTGGGCACGGCGCCGGGCGCGTGGCCGCGGTAGAACTCGGCGATCATCTGGCGGTAGGCGGCGCGGCGCGAGAACTCGCGGTGCGTTGCGGCATAGCGCGCCACGGCGGCGCGGAAGGTCGCGCGCATGTCGGCGTCGGCGTTCAGGCCGGGATGGTCGCCCGACTTGCGCGGCCGGCCGCGCTTGACGCCGGCGCTGGCGCCGCGCGTCTTGCCGCGCGCCCCCGAATTGCCGTAGTCGGGCAGCAGCGCGTCGATCGTCTGGCCGCGCTCCCAGAACCGGCGCAGGTAGCGCAGCACGCTGGGGCGCGACATGCCGTGCTCCTCGGCGCAGCGCGCCACCATCAGGGCGCGCTCGCGCGGCTGGTACAGCTGCGGCGCCTGGGCCTGCAGGGCGCTGACGATGTGCCAGGCGCGTGCCTGCAGGTCGCGATGCTTTTGCGGCAGCAGGGGCGGCGGCGGCGGGGCGGCGTAGGGATCCTGCAGCAGCAGGCGCGCGCGCTGCTGCTGCACGTCCTCCAGCAGCAGTGCCAGCGCCACCGTGCGCGGCTGGCTGTGCGCCAGGCCCAGTTCGAAGGTATAGGCCAGGGCGAGCCGGCGGTCGATCCACAGCACGCGGATCGTGCGCACCGGGGCGGCATACTGAATCACATCGTTAGGCAGAAACATGGGGGACTCCCGGACGAGTTCAGGTGTTCTACCCCATGCAAGTATCAAGCCAATGTCATCAAGCCAATGTCATCACGCCCGTGTCCGGCACGATTAGCCCAGATCAAGGGAGAAAGCCTGCGCGACCGTAGTCTGTGGGCTCGATTCCGCACCCGCCCTGCATTCCCATGGCGGCGCGGCCCATCCACCGTTCCCACAATCATCGACGAGGCACTATGTTCCCGTATCCGTTTCCGCAATCCATGACGCCGGCCGTGCGTACCCACCTGGACGCCCAGGCCGCTTTCTTCAACGACATGTCGAAGTCCGTCTTCAAATCCTTCCAGCAGATGTGCGACCTGAACATCCAGCTGGCGCAGGCGATGCTGGAAGAAACCGCGCTGGCCGGCCAGAAGGTGCTGACGGCCGACCGCCAGAGCGAAATGCTGAGCGTCGCCGCCGCGCGCACCCAGCCGGCGACCGACAAGCTGCGCGCCTACCAGCAGCACGTCTCGCGCCTGGCGGCCGATACCCAGGTCGACCTGGCGCGCGTCACCGAACAGCACGTGCAGCACACCACGCGCACGGCGCGCGCCCTGGCCGACGAGGTCGCGCGCACCACCGCCGAAGACGCCGACGGCGCCATCCGCACCCGGCAGGACACCCTGCGCCAGGCGGGCGATCCGTTCCAGCGCGGCGGCCACGGCGAGGACCGTGACGGCGCCGCCATCCAGTCCGGCCAGCAGGCCATGGCATCGGGCAACCAACAGGCGCAGCACAACGCGGCAACGCACTGACGACGTTTCACGGCCGGCGCCGCGCCGGCCGTGGGTGCGTACCGTACGTATCGTGAGCCGCGTTTTTTCAAAAAGGTGTAATCTAAATTACAACATCCTCCAAGGAGAAATATCATGAAAGCCACCACCATGAACCACGCCATGACCAAAACCACCATCGCCGGCATGCTGCTGGCCGTCGCCGCCCTGGCGGCCGGTTGCCACAAGGCCGAGAACAACAACGGCATGGGCCCGGCCCAGGAAGCCGGCAAGGCCGTCGACGATGCCGGCGCGAAGGTCGCGGCCGAGTCGCGCGAAGCCGCCGCCAATGCCAACGCCGCGGCCGACCGTGCGGGCGAACGCATCGATGCCGCCACCGACCGCGCCGGCGCGAAGATCGACGCCGCCGCCGACCGCGCCGGCGCGAAGATGGACCAGGCCGGCGCCGAAGTGCGCCAGGAATCGCGCGAAGCCGCCGCCAACGTCAAGGAAGGCGCCCGCAACGCCACCGAGGCGACCGGCCGCGGCATCGAGCGCGCCGGCGAGAAGATCCAGGACGCCGCCAAGTAAGCGGCCGGCCGGGCGCGGGCCTGCACGGGCCTGCGCCCGGCAGGTCCGCTCATCCTGCCGTCCTTGCCCCGTTTTTGGCCCGTTCTTGCCCCGTTCTTCCCTGCTTCCTCGCTCTTCCTTCATTCCGTCCGGCGCACGGCATCCAGGTAGATGCCCGGCTCGGCCGCCAGGCCCTGCTTGACATTGCGCGACAGCTCGTCGACCAGCACTTCGCTGCGTCCCTCTTCCAGCGCCGCGTAGGCGTTCTCGACCACTTCCGCCGGCGCCAGCTTGGGCAGGTCGATGCCGCGCGTCAGGTCGGTGTCCACGAAGCCCATGTGCAGGCCCAGCACCTGGGTGCCCTGTCCGGCGAGGGCGATGCGCAGGCCGTTGGTGACGCTCCAGGCGGCCGACTTGCTGGCGGCATAGGCGGCCAGGCCCGTCGTGCTGATCCAGCTCGCCACCGACAGCACGTTCAGCAAGGCGCCGCCGCCGTTCGCGGCCAGCACCGGCGCAAAGGCCTGGCTGACGTCCAGCAGGCCGAAGACGTTGGTGTCCAGCATGCGCCGCAATGCGCCGTTGCCGCCGGCGTCGAGCAGGCTGCCCATCGTCGCGATGCCCGCATTGTTGACGACCAGCGTGACGTCGCCGCAGGCGGCCACGGCCTGCGCCACCTGGTCCGGGTCGGTCACGTCGAGCCGCACCGGAACGACGCCGGGCAGGTCGACGGTGGCCGGATCGCGTGCCGCCGCATACACCTTGCGGGCGCCGCGGGCCAGCGCCTGGCGTGCGAATTCCAGGCCCAGGCCGCGGTTGGCGCCGGTAACGAAGACGACGGCATTCTCGAGTTTCATGATGTTGCTCTCCATGGTTGATATTGAAAAATATGACGACCGTCATATTTTGGGGCGAAACAAGGCCGGCGTGCGCGCGCCGGCCGGATGGCATCAGGGTGGCGCCGCGGCGTCTTCGTATTGCGCGAGCAGGGCGCTGCGGCACTCGCGCAGCAGCGCGGCGCCGTCGCCGTCCGGGCCGAGCACGCGCGCCATCTGCAGCGCGCCGCTGAGCGCGGCGGCCACGGCGACGGCGGACGCGGCCGGCAGGCCGGGCGGCAGCGCCTGCCGCGCCAGATCGACGAGGGCGCGCACGCTGCGGGCCGACGCGTCGCGCAACGGGTCGGCGCTGCGGGTCATGTCGGACGCCAGCGCGGCCACCGGGCAACCGCCGCCGTCGATGCAGGCATGCGCGTCGGACAGGTATTCCTCGACCAGGGCGCGCAGCGGCGTCGTGCCGTCCGCCACGCGTTCGCGCATGCGCATGCGGATGCGCTCCATGCCCTGGCGGCCGGCATGCGCGAGCGCCTCGGCCAGCAAGGCATCGCGCGAGGCGAAGTGCGCATAGAAGCCGCCGTGGGTCATGCCGGCCTGGCGCATCACGTCGGCCACGCCGACCCCGGCCACGCCGCCGCGCAGCAGGGCCTGGGCGGCGGCGTCGAGGATGCGTTCGTGCGACCGGTGGCGGCGGCTTTGTCTGGCATCGGTGGGCATGGAAGCGTCCGGGAAAATATGATGGTGATCATATTATTCCCGTCCTATTCGATCGTCAAGCGGATTGCGTGGCGGCCAGCCGTTCCAGGACCTGGCCCCGGTACTGCCGGCTGCACGGCACGCGCGTGCCGCCGCGCAGCAGCAGTTCGCCGTCGCCCTTGTCGAGCGCGACGATCCGTTCGATCCAGGCCAGTTGCACGGCCGCGCGCCGGTGGCAGCGCACGAAACCGGGACCCAGGCGTGCCAGCAGGCCGGCCAGCGTCTGGCGCAGCAGCGGACTGCCGGCGGCCGTGTGCAGCGCGACATAGTTGTCGGCCGTCTCGATCCAGCCGATGTCGGCGAGCGGGACGATGCGCGTGCCGCCGCGTTCGCCGACCAGCAGGTGGCGCAGCGGCAGCGCGGGCAGCGCCGGCAGTACCGAGGTTGGCAGCGGGGCCGCCGGCACGCCGGCGCCGTGCGCCGCCGCGCGTTCGCGCAGGCGCTCGCGCAGCCGCGCCAGCGCCCGTTCCAGGCGCGATCCGTCGCAGGGTTTCAGCAGGTAGTCGATGGCGCGCGCGTCGAAGGCTTGCAGGGCGTAGCGGTCCCAGGCCGTCACGAACACCAGCAGCGGCGCCGGCTCGGGCAGCGAGGCGGCCAGTTCGATGCCGGACAGTTCCGGCATCTCGATGTCGAGCAGCAGGGCGTCCGGCCGGAACGCGGCGATGCGCGCCAGGGCGTCGATGCCGTCGCAGGCCTCGTCGACGGCCGCGATGCCGTCCTGCTGCGCCAGCAGGCGGCGCAGCCGGGCGCGCGCGGGCGCCTCGTCGTCGACGATCAGGATGCGCACGGCAGTCTCAGTTCGGCGCGCACGCCGCCGCCGGCGCGTGCGCGCAGCGCGAGGCCGGCCCGCTCGCCGTACAGCGCCTGCAGGCGCGCGCGCAGGTTGGACAGGCCGATGCCGCCGGCGCCGGCAGCCACGGCGTTTGCGCCGGCGGCTGCGTCCGGCAGAGCGGCCGCGGCCAGCGTGCCGGCGTCGTCTTCCACGCTGAGCACCACGTCGGCGCCGTCGCGCGCCGCGGCCACCGCGATGCGGACCGGGCCGCGGCGCTTCTCGACGGTGTGCTTGAACACGTTCTCGAGCAGCGGCTGCAGGCTCATGGCCGGCACCGGCCACGCCAGCAGGCTGTCGTCGACGTGCCAGGACAGTTGCACGCGCTCGGCAAAGCGCGCCGCCATCACGCCGGCGTAGCCGCGCGCCAGCGCCAGCTCGTCGGCCAGCGGCGCCTGGTGGCGCTCGCCCAGCGCGAGCGCGGCGCGCAGCACGTCGGCCAGCTGCACGAGCGTGGCGTCGGCCTTGTCGACGTCGGTATGCATCAGCGCGGACACCGTGTTGAGCGCATTGAACAGGAAGTGCGGCTGCATCTGCCGTCCCAGCCGCTCCAGCCGCGCCTGCGCCAGCAGGGCGCCGGCCTGCTCGGCGCGCAGCTTCGCCTCGAGCAGCGCGCGCCAGGACTGGATGCCGAAGCGGATCACGGTGAACAGGCCGACGAAGATCGAGATCTTCATCGACTCGTACAGGAACAGGCGCGGCAGCGGATCGTGGTGGTAGACCTGGCCCACCAGCGCGTACACGCCGTGGCGCATGCCGAAGGCCAGCGGCACGAAGCCGATCCAGTACACGGGCAGCCACAGCGCCTGGCGCGCGAACCAGCGCCGGGGTGTGCCGAGCAGGCGGTCGTCGGCGCGCGAGAAGCGCAGTTGCGCCAGCGCCAGCAGCGTGACGACCAGGGCCGACGAGCCTTCCCACAGCACCGGTTTCCAGTAGTCGGCGCCGTGTTCGTTGCGGATGTAGTCCTGCACGGCGACCAATATCATCAGCGCCCAGAACAGGATCCAGGCGAGGACGGGGATGGCGTTGCGGCGCAGGACTGGCATCGTTCGATGATCGTGGATTCCTGGCGGGGTGTCAACGCGAGGCCGGCGTCCTGCGCGCCGGCCGCGGCCACGTACCGCTAGAATCGGCCTATCCGCATCCCATCCGCACCGAGGCCCGGCATCGACAAATCCCCCAATATCGTTCCCCTGGCCTGCGCGGCCGCCTGCTTCGCCATCGCCGGCATCAGCATGACGGGCTGGTTGCTGCACGCCGAACGGCTGATGACGGTGCTTCCCGGCCTGCCGCGCATGGTGCCGATGACGGGAGTGATGGTGGTGCTGGCGGCCGGCGGCATTGCGCTTCAGGCACGGGCGAAGGCCCCCGGCGCCGGCAGCCTGCCGGCCGGACTGCTGGCCGTGCTGGCCGGCCTGGCGCTGGGACTGCGAATGGCCGGCCACGCGCCGTCCGCGCTGACCGACGCCGTCGGCCTGTCGGCGCCGCTCACCGCGATCGCCTTCCTGGCGAGCGCAGCCAGCCTGCTGTGCCTGGACCGCGCGGCGTCCGTCGCGCGCGGGCAATGGATCGCGCTGGGCATGTTGTTGCTGGCGCTCCTGATCGCGGCGGGTTATGTGTTCCAGGATACGGTGCTGTACGAACTCCTGCCCGGCAAGGGCCCGTCGATCCTGACCACGCTCTGCATGCTGCTGGTTGCATTGGGCTTGCTTGCCGTGCATCCCGCGCAAGGCATCATGGCGGCCGTGACCGGGCCGGCCCCGGGAACGCGCGCCGTGCGCCGGCTCCTGGCGGCGGTGCTGGCGATGCCGCTGCTGCTGGGCGCGCTCGCGCTGCTCGCCCTGCGCGTGGATGCCGTCGACGCCGGCACGGTCGTCGCCTGCCTGATCTGGGGGACGATCGCGCTGTTTACGGCAGTCAGCTGGCACGTCGCCCTGATGCTGCAAC
>DAMAFT010000135.1:0-9149 GCA_031995805.1 Massilia sp. | reverse complement strand
TCAGGCGTACGGGTGACCGTACCGTGGGTTCGAATCCCACCCTCTCCGCCAAGTAATAAAAAATGGGCTCCCATCGGGAGCCTTTTTTTTATTGCTTTGCGCAGAGGAGGAAGGCGCCTGCGCGCCCTCCGGGTGGGATTCGAAGCGCTTCACGACACCGCTTTCTCCCGATCGCCATCCGGCAACCGGATCGCTACCCGCCTGAACCGTAACGCCGGCTTCTCGACCAGGTACCAGCTCGCCGTCCCCGCCGCGACGGCCGCAAGCGAGGCGAGCAGCGCGACGGCCCACGGCGACAACGCCGGATCGTGCCACAGCAGCAGCTTCTGCGCCGGCCAGCCGTACAGGTAGACGCCATACGAGACGTCGGGCAGGCGGTTGAACCGGGCCACCTGCGGCGCGTGCCGGGTCGCCGCGTACAGCAGCGCATAGCCGCCGGCGGTTGCCAGCACCAGTTCCGAGGCGCGCCAGGAGTACAGCGAGAGCAATGCCAGCACGGCGGCGCCCAAGGCCAGGCTGCCCAGTTGCGGAATCCGTTCGCGGTATTGGTAGTAGCACATCCCGCACAGGAAGAAACTGGCCAGGCGCAGGTCGCCGACGTCGCCGTGGCCCAACTTGCGCCAGACGATGGTGGCCAGCACGAGGGCGGTCGCCGCCAGGCAGCAATGACGCAGGCGCAGGGCGCCGGCCACGCCGGCCGCCAGCACGAACAGGTAGCAGCCGAACTCCTTCGAGATCGACCACATCGAACCGTTGATGCTGGGGAAATGCGAATCCGCGAATACCGGAGGCAGCACGGGAATATTCAGGAACAGCACGCTGTCGAGGAAGGGCAGTGCCTGGAAATCGGCGAAATACGCCGCGGCATCGGCGCCCAGCGGACCGACGATGAAGGCGCAGGCCAGGCTCGCCGCGATGAAGCCGGGATAGATGCGTAGCAGGCGCTTCTTCAGGAACGGCCATGGGCGCGGATCGGAAACCCAGCTCTGCAGGATCAGGTAGCCGCTCAGCAGGAAGAAGCCATCCACGGCCGCTTCCCCCAGCGACAGGCTGTCGAACAGCCGGCGCAGCGGCTCGCGCGTCGTATCCGGGCCGTCGACGAGGGCGAACGAGTGGCTGACGATCACCAGCAGTGCCAGGACCAGCCGGAGCAGGTTGAAATTGTTTTGTCTCGGCGTGCTCGACACGGCATGTCCCATCAAGATAACCATTTGCAAGTATGCATGGGCTATTTCAATGGTGGCAACGTGTATTTATATCCGAGAACGATTTACAACATCTTCCCGCCTTGCTCAGATCGGATCAGCTCAGCTCGCGCAACCTGCCCCTGGCGATGCCGGCCACGGTCTGCGCCAGGAACACCGCGATCGCCAGCGTCGCGATGCCCAGCAGCGCCAGCGCGATCGCCGCGGTCAGCGCGCCGCCGTCGTGGGCCGCGTACCTGAGCGCCGCCACCGCCGCCGCCGCCAGCGGAAAACTGGCCGCCCACCACGACACCCGGAACGGCGAGCAATGCGGCAGGTGGCGCAGTCGTCCCAGCAGGACCGGCACCAGGAACAGCATCACCATGTACAGGCCGGCGGCGACGCCGTCGATGCGGCCGACGGTGGTCGTGTAGGCCGAGAAGCCGACCGCGAACGGCGCCAGCAGGATCAGCAGCGACGGCTGCAACGGCGCCGGCAGCGGTTCTTCCAGCGCCAGGCGGCCCAGCAGCATGGTCAGCAACGGTAGCGCGAAGAACAGGCCGACGCTCGCGCCGAACAGCATGACGCCGTGCAGGCCGTCCCAGTGCAGCAGCGGCACGGCGAGCGGCACGTCGAGCATTCCCACCACGGGCACGATCCAGGACGGGGCGACCTGGGCGCCGCTGTGGCGCACGGTGATCCAGCGGATCACGACGCTCCAGGCGAACACGGTCATGCCGACCGCGCCCAGCACCCAGGACAGGCGCGCCAGCGCCAGGCTGGCATCGGCCAGCACGAACGGCAGCAGCAGCATGCTGATCAGCGGCGTGCCGAACAGGTTGCCGGCGACCGGATTGGTGAATTCGGCGCGCACGGCGCCGAAGCCGGCGGCCGCCTTGACGCCGTAGGCGACGGCCAGCGCGGCGAAGGCGAGCAGGGCGGCGATGCCGATGCCCCGGCCGATCCAGGCCGGCGCGCCGAACAGCTGGTGCGCCAGGCCCCAGGCGATCGACAGGCCGCTCAAGCCCATCACGGCGCCGAACATGCCGACCGGCAGCCAGGCGAGGGTGGTGGAAGCGGGCGCGGTGGCCGGCGCGGCATTGTCGAGGGCTTGCATGGCGATCTCCCGGTGGACCGGCGCGCCGTGGAGCCGGCGCGCCGCATGGGAGCATTCTTGCACCGGGGTACGGCGGCGGCCATGCCGGGATGCGGCACGGTTTTGCCCGAACGTCTCGACCAACCGTCGCCGGAGTGACGTCTCGACGGCGTTTGCTGCCGGCATTCAGGGCCGCCGGACCGCATGCAGCCATACGGCGGCGATGCGCTCGACGTCTTCGTAGCCGGGACAGCCGAGCTGGCCGCCGAATATGTCCGGGTCGAGTTCCTCGTACGACCAGTCGCGGCAGGCGGCGTCGAGCCGCGCGCGCACCGCCTCCAGGAAGGGATCGGCGCCGTCGACGATGGCCACGCCGGTGTACAGCAGCAGGCTGCCGCCGGGCCGCAGGCGCTCGAGTGCGGCCTGCACGATGCGCACCGACAGTTCGGCGCCGTGCATGCCGCCGCCATGGCGGTAGGGCAGGGCGTCGGCGTCGAGGATGTAGGGCGGGTTCGACATGACCAGGTCGACGTCGCCGTCGACGCCGTCCAGCAGGTCGCTGCGGCAAGGCTGGACGTTGGCGGCGCCGGCCAGCGCGGCATTGGCCTCCAGCAGCGCCAGCGCCGCAGCGTTGATGTCGGCGCCGAGCACCGCCGCGCGCGGCCGCCGCAGCGCCAGCTCGATCGCGGCCGCGCCGCTGCCGGCGCCGACGTCGACGGCGCGCAGCACCGGCCGTTGCAGGCGGTCGAGCGCGCGCCGCAGGGCGGCCAGGTAGCGCCAGGTGTCCGGGCCGAAGAACACGGCATCCGCGTCGTCGGTCGGCCAGGCCGAATGGAAGTACAGGTTCGTCCCGATGGTGGAAGCGCGCACCAGCGCGCGCCAGGTACCGGGGGAGCCGGTGCAGGGCACGACCAGGCCGGCGCGGCGCAGCAGCGCGTCGAGGTCGGGCGGCAGCGTGCCCGGCGAATAGGGCCGGCTCCAGCCGAACACGCCGCGCAGGTCATGTGCCAGCGCATTGCCGGGGCGGGCGTTGACGCGCCGGTGCGTGGCCGGCGTGACCGTCGCGAAGCGGTAGCCCAGGCGCAGCAGCAGGCGCCCGAGTTCGGGCAGGGCGGCGCGGGCGGCGGCGCCGGCGAGGATCGTCGCGAGGTCGGGTGTCATGGCGCCAGTATGCACCGGGATGCCGGCGCCCGGTGCGCACGGCCACGTGGCGTGCACGCCACCCGTATGGCACTATGTGAGGGCTCGAACAGAGCGGCGCCGGCAGCCGGTGCACACTGGACCATACGCCGTGCGTCCGTCCCGGGCGCGCGCCAGCAGACGACGAGGACTGTCATGAGTAACGTAGTGCCGGAGGTTTCCCTGAAAGAGCGCCTGGAGCGCGAACTCGAGCGCGAGCGCCGCGAGCGCCTGCAGCACGACGAATGCCGCGCCGGCCTGGCGGCGGCCGACGAGTTCCGCAGCAAGGACGCGCGCGGGAACAGCGATTCGGTCAGGCTGAAGCGTTCGACGTTCCGCTGAACGCGGCAAGGCGAACAATCGATTACGAACAGAAACAAAGAGCAGGAGGACATGCATGCGTTGGGAAGGCGATCGGCAGAGCGATAACGTGGAGGACCGCCGCGGCGGCGGCGGTGGCGGGGGATTCGGATTCGGCGGCGGCACGATCGGCATCGGCACGATCGTCGTCGCGCTGCTCGGGTCCTGGTTCTTCGGCGTATCGCCGTCGACGATCCTGAGCCTGCTGTCGGGCGGCGGCGGCACCCAGCAGGTCCAGCAGGCGCCCGCGCATCCGCCCGCCAACGACCGCGAGACGCAGTTCGTGCGCACGGTGCTCGGCTATACCGAGGACACCTGGTCGCAGCTGTTCCGCGCCGGCGGCGCCACCTATTCGCCGCCGGTGCTGGTCCTGTACGACGGCCGCACCAGTACCGGCGGCTGCGGCCAGGGCCAGGCCGCGGTCGGTCCGTTCTATTGCCCGGCCGACCGCAAGGTCTACATCGACCTGTCGTTCTTCCGCCTGATGCAGCAGCGCTTCCACGTGGGCGGCGAGTTCACGCAAGCCTACGTCATCGCGCACGAGGTCGGCCACCACGTGCAGAACCTGCTGGGCATTTCCGGCAAGGTGGACGCCATGCGCCAGCGCGTGTCCGAGACCGAGGCCAACGCGATGTCGGTACGCCTGGAACTGCAGGCCGACTGCTTCGCCGGCGTCTGGGCCAACCATACGAATTCCGCCAAGCGCATCATCGAGGGCGGCGACATCGAGTCCGCCCTGGCGGCGGCCAGCGCCATCGGCGACGACGCCCTGCAGCGCCAGTCGCGCGGCGAGGTCGTGCCCGACTCCTTCACCCACGGCACCTCGGCCCAGCGCGTGCGCTGGTTCAAGCGCGGCATCGAGACCGGTTCCGTGGAGCAGTGCAATACCTTCGAGGCGCGCCAGCTCTGACGTCCGGCCCGCCCGTGCAATGACGGCCGCCTTGCGCGGCCGTCTCCGTTTCATGCCTCCAAGAATGACTTTGTCAATACGATATTTCCCTTTAAAAACAATGGCATAGCAGATGTGTGAAAATCGCGTGGAAACCCTGGATTCGTTTCCGTGCGCGTATCGCCTTTCCCGACGCTTTGCCATAAGGTTGTGTCAAGCGAACCTATCGAGGAGGCAATTCATGCTGGCAATGAACTACCGCGGACCCTACCGCGTCCGCGCCGACCACAAGCCCGATCCGGACATCGAACACCCCGGCGACGCCATCGTGCGCGTGCTGCGGACCTGCATCTGCGGCTCCGACCTGCACCTGTACCACGGCATGGTGCCCGACACGCGCATCGGGCACACCTTCGGCCACGAATTCGTCGGCGTGGTCGAGGACGTCGGCCCCGACGTGAAGAACCTGAAGGTCGGCGACCGCGTGCTGGTACCCTTCAACCTGTTCTGCGGTTCCTGCTTCTTTTGCCAGCGCGAGCTGTTCGGCAATTGCCACAACACGAATCCGCAAGCCACCGCCGTGGGCGGCATCTACGGCTATTCGCACACGGCCGGCGGCTACGACGGCGGCCAGGCCGAATTCGTGCGCGTGCCGATGGCCGACGTCGGCCCCATGGTGATCCCGGACGACATCCATATCGACGACGCGGTGCTGATGACCGACGCGCTGCCCACCGGCTACCAGGCCGCCGAGATGGGCGACATCCAGGAAGGCGACACGGTGGTCGTGTTCGGCGCCGGCCCGGTCGGCATCTTCGCGGCCAAGTCGGCCTGGCTGATGGGCGCGGGCCGCGTGATCGTCGTCGACGAGGTCGAGTACCGGCTCGAATTCGTCAAGCGCTACGCCCAGTGCGAGGTGCTGGATTTCCGCACCGTGAACGACATGGCCGAGCACATCAAGCGGATGACGGACGGCCTGGGCGCCGACGTCTGCATCGACTGCGTGGGCGGCGACGCGGCCGGCTCGATCGCCCAGACCCTCACCGGACGCCTGATGAAGATGCAGGCCGGCGCCGCCACCGTGCTGCACTGGGCCATCAACTCGGTGCGCAAGGGCGGCAACGTGTCGATCGTCGGCGTCTACGGCCCCACCTTCAACGCGGTGCCGATCGGCAATGCGCTGAACAAGGGCCTGACGCTGCGCATGAACCAGGCCAGCGTGCGGCGCCACCTGCCGCGCCTGATCGAGCACATCCGCGAAGGCCGGCTGAACCCGAAGGAAATCATCACGCACCGGGTGCCGCTGGAAGAGGTGGCGGACGCCTACCACATCTTTTCGAGCAAGCTCGACAACTGCATCAAGACCGTCCTGATCCCGCCCTCGGCGCGCGAGGTCCAGGCCGTCCAGTCCAGCGCATTGCATTGAGGAGGCCGGCATGGAAATCCAGCGCGAACACCACCACCACCACGGTCGCGACGACCACGACGGCCACGTGCACTCCCACCCGCGGCAGGGCGACTTCGACGCCGTGCCGCGGCGGCCGAGCCGCGAGTCGCTGTCCCACATCCAGGGCTGGGGCGCCGACCTCGACCGCAAGAACCGGCCCGGCGTGCCGATGGAGCGCACGCCGCCGCGCTTCATCCACCAGCACGAGGGCAAGCTGCCCCAGCAGGAGGAGCACGTCGAAGTCCTGGTCTCCACCGAGCGCAACAATGCCATCACGCCGATCTTCGGCACCGCGCAGCCGCCGAAGGGCCTGTCCGGCGCGCTGCGGCGCCTGGCCTTCAAGTGGTCCGAGAACGACATGCGCCACTGGCTGATCCTGCTGGCGGCCGACCGTGTCAACGTGGTCGAAGGCATCGGCGAGGACCTGGCGCGCGGCAAGGTGCCGAACGTGCTGGGCGAGATGGGCATCAAGGCCGAGTGGGAGCACAACCGCGCCGGCCTGCTGAAGAAGGTTGCCCTCGCCGGCGCCGTGGTGGGTGTGGCGGCCTACCTGATGCGGCGGCGCGGGCGCTGACCCGCCGTTGCCGGCCTGCGCCGTTCAGCGGGCCGGCTCCGGAATGACGTCGTTCCCGGCGTCGATCATCGACTCTCCGGCCAGGGCGCACCAGACGCCCACGTCGACGGACCCCGATACCGGATAGCTGGCGGTGCCCTCGAATACCTGCTTGAACCGGATCGGGAATGCCCTGACGGCGGCGGCATCCGGTCCCAGCCGATGCAAGTGCTCGTGCAGCACGTTCGCCAGCAGCATGCGTATCTGGCCGAGCGCCGCGGCGCGCGTCGCTTCCGTGGTGTCGGGCGTACTCGCCTGCACCAGGGCGACTTCGCCGCGCTCGATCGCAAGGCCGATCGCGGCGTCGCATGCAGCGTGCGGCGGCGGTGGATACACGGTCTGCGCCTGCCTGTGCCAGAACAGGCCGGACGGCTTGCGCGGCGGCGGCGGGGCGAGGGCGCGTATCGCCTGCCCGAGGTCTCCCTCGACCTCCATCTGGATCGCCTCGTCCCGCTTCAGCGTCCCCTCCCAGCACAGCATCAGGCGACCCTTGGCGACGTTGCCGTCGCCGCTGCGCACGATATGCAGCACCGTGTCCTTCTCGGCGGCGGTGAGGATGACGTCGAAACGCACCGTATGCGCCGGGGCGGCGGGATCGCTCCGTACGCCGACGGCGCGGCGCGGCTGGCCGTCGTCTTCCATGGACAGCGTCGCCACGACCCCGGCCATCTTGGCGACATCGAGCCGGACCCCGGCGAGTTCGGGATGGCGCGCCGCGATCGCCGTACGCGCCACTTCCAGGCGCGCCGCATCCACATGCCAGGCAATGTCCAGCGTGAGCCGCGCACCCACCGGGGTGGTCAGCAGCGAGGCGGCGCGCATGAGCGGCGCCGGCGGCAGGCAGGCAAATCGTCCGTCTTGGGGCAGTCCGACGGGAAAGCAGTCGAGGCCGGCCTCGTGGAATCCGGCGGGGAGGGTAGGCATGCGGGGAGTCTCCTGATCGATGAACCATATGATTTGATCAGGATTTTTGCGATTCGGCAATTTCTTTTCATCGAGCTCAGCCACACTGCGCTGATGCCCCGGGACCGTCGTCGGCTCGACCGGGCGTCACCGAAAGGAGATGAGACATGAACAAGCGCATGACCCTGCTGGCGTCGTTCGGCGCCGTTTTCCTGACGCTTGCGCAACCGGCCGTGGCCGGGCCTGGCATGATGAGCGCGCCGGCGGCGGCGACCGCGCAGCAGCGCGCGGCATTGCTGGCCCAGCTCGAGGCGCGCCGCACCGGGCGTGGCCTGGATGCGCGCCTCGGCTACGAGGTGCGTGCCCAGCATCCGGGCGTGCAGGGTACCCAGGTCGCGCGCATTGCGCATACCTGGAAGGGCGTGCGCGTGTTCGGCGCCGAATCGGTGGTGGTGCTCGACGGCGCCGGCAAGATCGTGTCCGAGTCGGCGTCCGAGCGCAGCCTGGCGCTGGCGGGCGAGGCGAAAGGCGCTGCGGCCGGCGCGGCGGGCGCGGGCCTGGCGCCGGACTTCGATGTTACGCCGAAGATCGGCGCCGATGCCGCGATCGAGGCGGTGCTGGCCGCGCTCGGCATGCGGCCGGCGGCGGGCGTGCGCCATGCGGCGCCGCCGAGCGCCGAGCTGATCATCTGGCCGGTGGTGCGCCAGGAGCGCACGCCGGAGGCGCGCGACAAGCAGGAGGCGGCACTGAACGCCGTCGACGTGCACGACGTGGTCGAGCGCTACGAGCTGGCCTGGCTGGTGCGCACGCGCCTGCACATCGGCGCCCAGCCGGTCTACCACGACACCGTGGTCGGCGCCCGCGACGGCGCCATCCTCGACCAGTGGAGCATGCTGCAGACGGCGGTCGGCGTGGGCAAGAGCCAGTACAACGGCGAGGTGCCGATCAATACCACGCTGTCCGAGGGCAAGTACCGGATGATCGACGACAGCCGCGGCACCGGCGGCGCGTTCGGCGCGATGGCCATCACCAACGCCAACCACGGCAGCAGTTCCGGCGAGGTCTACGTCAACGACAGCAATACCTGGGGCGACGGCAAGCAGTACGTCAAGGGCGGCTCGACCACCAACGCCAACGGCCAGACCGCGGCCGTCAACGCCCTGTGGGGCCTGATGAATACCTACGACACCCTGAAGAACGTGTTCGGCTGGCGCTCGCTGGACGGCCACGACACCGCGACCCACATCGCTGTCCACGTCGACACGGCCTACGACAACGCCTACTACAGCGACGCCTGCCGCTGCATGTTCATCGGCGACGGCAATTCCTTCAACAGCCTCGGCTCGATCGACGTGATCGGCCACGAGATGGGCCACGGCGTCACCGCCGCGACTTCCGACCTGACTTACTCCGGCGAATCGGGCGGCCTGAACGAATCGGCCTCGGATATCAACGGCGAGGTCGTCGAGGCCTATGCG